>NZ_MLBG01000040.1 GCF_001936595.1 Desulfovibrio sp. DV | reverse complement strand
GGTGCGCTTTTTTTGGGCCAAACGGGCGGCATTACCCAGGAGGGATCATGGCGGATCTTATTTTCACGCGATTCAAGGAAGGGCTTGGCCGGGGCTTTTTCGACTTGCCTGCCGACACCGTGCGCTGTGCCCTGCTCACCAACGCCTATGCGCCTTCGGCCAGCCACGGCGTGCTGGCGGATGTGGCCGGTTCCGAGGTGGCCGGGGCGGGCTATGCGGCCGGCGGCCGGACGCTTGGCGGGGTCGGCTGGAGCACGGCCGGCGGCAAGGCAATGCTTCGGGCCAACGATCCGAGCTGGACCGAGGCCACGATTACGGCCCGCTATGCCCTGATTTACCTGGCCAAGACGGTTGGGGGCCTGACCAATCCGCTGGTGTGCCTGCTCGATTTCGGCGCAGACCGGGGAGTGACCGGCGGGACGTTTACGGTGCGTTTCGACGCCTCCGGCGTCCTGACCCTGGAGTAGCCCGTGAACGGGCCATGGAGCGGGACAGCCCGGGCCTGGACAGCCGTCCCGGCCGCCTGGGACCAGGGGGGTGAGGTGGCGGTGGCGGCGGTTGCTGTCGGCATGGCCGGAGCGGAGTTGGCTGTGCCGGCAGCTGCGCCTGTTGCCCTGGCCCACCCGGCCTGCGCGCCGGGAACGGCTGTGGCCCGGCCGGGGACGGCGGCGACGGTTTCGACGGCAACGGCCACCGGCCTGGCCGTGCTCCTTGGGGCCAACGTGGAGCCGGGACTGGGACTGGCCGAGGAGTCCGGGCCGGCCGGGACAGCCAGGTTGGCCCTTGGCGGGCAGCCGGCCCAGGCAATGACGGCAGTGGTGGCCCCGGCCGGGCCGGTCCCCGCGGGCGTCACCCCCGGACCCTGTCTGGCCGGCACCGGGCGGCGCGAAGTGGCCAGGCTGTCCTCGCCACCAACCACTGTGGCCGGGCTTTTTTCTCCGGTGTGCCTGACGCACGGCCTGCGCTCGGCCATCGACATCGAACAGACGTGAGGAACTTTCCATGGCGGACAGCATTTATCAGGGCGACGTGGGCCTGGAGATCCTGGTGGACTGCGGGCGCGACATCGCCGGGGCGGGCAGCCCGACGCTTCGGGTGCGCACGCCGTCGGGCGCGGTGCGCTCCTGGCCGGCGGCCGTGGCGGTCATTGGCCAGACGGCCTCGCACCTGCGCTACGTCACCGCTCCCGGCGATCTGGCCGAGGCCGGCACGTACCGGGTCCAGGCAGCCCTGACCCTTGGCGACTGGTCCGGAACCGGCCGGACGGCAAATCTTGTCGTGCGGCCGCATTTTTCCTGAGGAGCACCATGAGCGATCCCATCTACAGCACTGTCGCCTACGTGTCCGGCGATTGTTTTGCCGTGTCCAACGCGGCCGGTGATACGTTTGCCGGGGAATTTGCCGCAGGAGTGCGGGTGTGGGCCGATTGCCGGGCCGACGGCATCCGCCTGGGCACGGTGACGGCCGCAACCCACGACGCTGCGGCGGGGCGCACCCTCGTGACCGTGGCCCTGGACGCCGGGGCAGTCCTGACTCCCAATCTGGCCGCCGTGCTCCACGGCAACGACATTCCGGAATCGCTTTGCAGCCACGCCGCACAGCATGCCATCGGCGGGCGTGACCCGTTGTGGCCGGCGTCGTCGGCCCTTGCCGGGCTGGTCCGGCTGGCCTCGGCCGCTGAGACGCAGGCCGGGATCAACACCGACAAGGCTGTGACTCCGGCCGGGCTGGCCTCGGCGGCCAAAGGGCTTGTCAGTGCCAATGCCACGATTCATGTGGCGACGACCGGGAGCGACGCCACTGGCGACGGGTCGTCAGTCGCGCCGTTTGCCTCGATTCCCAGGGCGTTGATGGCCATCGCCGGCAAGGTCATCGCCCCGGGTGCGCTGGTGACCATCCTGGTGGCCGATGGCGTGTACACCGTCCCTGCCACCATCGTCGTCGACCACCCCGACGCCGACAAGATTCAAATCCTTGGCAACACATCGGCCGAAACCATGGTGGCCATTGCGGCCGTGGATGCCGCAGCCAGGACGATCACGGTGCCGGGTGATTACACGGCTGTGCTGCGCCCTGGCGATATTGCGGGCATTGTCGGCAGCGTCACCGCCGGTCTTAACGGGGCGTATCTCGTGTCCGGGATCACCCAGGCCAACGGCAACACGGTGATCACCTGCGCCACTGAAACATTTGCCTCGTCAGCGGCGGGAGGGGGCAGCCTTTTCATCAAGCCGGCCAACCGCTGTGTCTTGCGGTTTACCGGCACATACACCTGTTGGCTGCTCAAGAGGTCTCTGGCTTCATTGGTCGGATTCCGCGTTGAATCAAACGCCTCGCAAATCGGATTGGTGCTGCGCGCGAACAGCGCCTCAACGATTTACCAGTGTATTTTTTACAATCTCGAACGCGGCATCCATGTCACGGAAAACGCCACGCTGAGCACCTATTCCACCGTTGTCAAACAGTGCAACTACGGCGTCGGGTCAGAAGGCATGTGCTTTCTCAACATGACCCTGGGGACGACGATCCTGGATGGCCTGTCGGTGGCTGCCGTGGCGGCCTGGGGCGGGCAGGCGGATTTTGTGGCTGCCACCACCATCTTCAGAAACACAGCGGCCCAGTTCTCGCCGGCCCATGACACGCTCGGGAATTGGGGCGCTTTCATTTCCTACCGGTAGGAGGGACGATGCAGATCATCGTGCAAAACGGCCATATCCTGGCCATCCACGACAGTAATCAGGAAATTTCCGGACGCTATCCCGGCGGTGTCGCCGTGGCCGTCCCTGACGAAACGTCCGTAGCCATCGGCCAGCCCTGGGAGGTGGACCTGGAGGCGGCCAAGACGTCGGCCTGCAAGGCCATCGACGCTACCGCCGAAACCCTGCGCAACGCGGTCCTGACGCCCGGCTCCGGCCAGATGGCTGCGTATCAGGCCAAGGAGGAGCAAGCCTGGGCGCTTCTGGCCGACCCGACGCCTACCGAGGGAGAATACCCGGATATTTTCAACGAGATCGGCATTACCGCTGCCTCTGCCGGCGAGGTGGCCATGGCCGTCGTGGCCGCAGCCGAGCGCTGGCGGGCGTATGGCCGGTCGGTGGAGCGGGTCCGGCTGTCTGCCAAAAAGGCCGTGGCCGAGGCCTCCGGTCTCACCGCGGTGCTGGCCGCCCGGAACCGTGTCGACTGGCCGCCATGCTGACGCCTTGCCTTGAGCAACATCGTAAAATCGCTTACCCTTGGCAAAAGGCGGCCCCCTTGCCTCCCGGCCGCGTCCGCAAGCCCCGAGGACCCCCATGGACAAACAGCGTATTTTGTTCGTTGATGATGATCAGGAAATCCTGTCCTCCTATGCCCGTGCCTTCCGCAAGCGCTATGCCGTGGAGGTGGCGGCCGGGCCGGAGATCGGGCTGGAATGCGTGGCTGCCCTGCCTGACGTGGCCGTGGTGGTTTCCGATTTGCGGATGCCGGGCATGGACGGCGTGGAATTTCTCGGCCGCGTCCGGGAGATGCGTCCCGATGCCGTGCGCATCATCCTGACCGGCTTTGCCGACATCGGCGTGGCCATTGCCGCCGTCAATAAAAGCAAGGTCTTCAGTTTCCTCACCAAGCCCTGTCCCGAGGAGGACCTGGAAGAGGCCCTGGTTGCGGCCCTGCGCCAATACCAGTTGATCGCCGCCGAAAAGGAGCTGTTGCGCGGCACGGTGCGCGGCACCATAAAACTCCTGACCAACCTGCTCGAAATGGTCAATCCCGAGGCCTTTGGCAAATCCTCCCGGGTCAAGCGGCTGGCCGTGGACATTGGCAATTACCTGGGCGTTCCCGACGTCTGGCGGGTGGACCTGGCCGCCATGCTGTCCCAGATCGGCTGCGCCGCCATGCCGGCCGAGACCTTGCGCCGGGCCTACCGGGGCGAGCCCCTGGCCGGGGACAAGGCCTACGAATTCGCCATGCACCCCAAGATCGCCGCCGAACTGGTGGCCAATATCCCCAGGCTGCGCGAAGTCGCCGAAATCATCGCCTATCAGGAAAAACGCTACGACGGCGGCGGCCTGCCGCCGGATGGCCTGGCCGGGGAGAGCATTCCCGTCGGCGCGCGCATCCTCAAGGTCGCCCTGGACTTTGACACGCTGCAGGCCCACTATGGCGACAAGCGGCGTTCGGAAAATCCCGAGGTCGAGGCCCTGGCCCGGATGCGCGACCGGACCGGCTGGTATGATCCCGAAGCGCTGACCGCTCTGGAATCCCTGGCCACCCTGCCTGACGGCTACCAACCGCGTCTGGTCGCCACCGAAGACCTTACGGCCGGGATGCTCCTGGACCAGGATGTGGTCGATCTGGGTGGCGCTCTCGCCCTGGGCCGGGGCCTGGAACTCAACACCGTTTCCATCCGCCGTCTGGCCCGTCTGGACGCCGACCGGGGAACCCGCGGCCGCTGGCGGGTTCTGGTGCCGCCGCCCGAGCAGCTCGCCTTTGCCATGATGCTTGATGGGTAGGCTCTTTTGCGCCACAAAAAGGGCGACAGTCCGGAGCGTCCTTGCAGCCTGTTGTCCCCAGGCCTCCCCGGCCGGCCAACCTTAATCCGGCGACCCCATGGAAGCACTACCGCATACGCCAACAGACAACCCTCCGGCTTCGGGTGAACCGTTTCGCGGGGTGTTCTCCACCCAGACCCAGGCCTTTATCGGCTTTGGGGCCACCAAACGCCGGGTCAAGCAGAACATTCATATCTTTGCCGAGGAACAGCCTGACGGCTCCTATCTGGTGCGAAACCTCAACAAGAATTTCATCCCCACAGGCAAGGCCCGGCCCATCTCCCGGGAACAGTTGCTGACCGACTATCTCCCCGAACCCGACCTGTACATGAACAAGGTCGTGCCCATGATGCGCCGGGTGCAAAAGAACGTGGAGGCCGGCGACGCCCATCGCAGCGAAAGCGAACTCATGTCGGCCGAGTTCGAATACAAAAATGCCCTGCGCGTGGACGAGGAGCACATCCGGGCCACCTTCGGCCTGGGGTTGACCTATCTCGACCGGGGGGAACTGGATAACGCCAAGCTCGTGTGCCGGCGCCTCATCTCGTTGGAAGCGGCCTTTGGGGAAGAACACAAGCACCTGTTTAACGAGTTCGGCATCAAGATGCGCAAGCACAAGATGTACGAACAGGCCCTGCTCTACTATTTCAAAGCCTACCGTCTGAGCAAAACCGACGACCATCTCCTTTACAATATCGCCAGAACCTACTTCGAGCGGGGCAAGCTCAAGCTGTCGCTCAAGTTTCTGGCCATGGCCAAGGCCATAAATCCGGCCTTTCCCGAGGCCGAGACCCTTTCCCGGGCCATCGAACGCAAGGCTTTGGAGGAGTTCTCCGTGCCAACGGGGCGGGCGCGCCTGCAATCTGACGATTAACCTGGCGGCCGGACCGCCGCGTGAGGACGGGCATGAGCTTTCTCGGACGTTTTCTGGTGGAACAGGGTGCCATCACCGAGGCGCAGTTGGAGGACGGGCTGCGTTTGCAGCGGGAGAAAAACCGCCGGATCGGAGAAGTGGCGGTGGAACGGGGCGTGCTTTCCCCGGATCAGGTGGACGTCATCCGGGGCCGGCAGGACGATGATCCCAGGCTTTTTGGCGACATCGCCGTCGGGGAACACCATTTGTCCCGGCGCAGCCTCGACGACTTGCTCTTTATCCAGAAGATCCAGCACACCTACCTCGGCGAGGCCCTGCTGCTCCTTGGCCATATTGATCGGCCACGGTACCAGGAGCTTATGGGCCGCCACTACGCCCTGCGCGACAAGAGCCGGGTGAGCCTGCGCTACCTTCAGGAGTATTTTGCGGACAACCGGGTGGCCGAGTGCCTGTTTGCCGCCGTGACCCGGGCGGTGCACCGGACAACCGGCGAAGAGGCGGCGATCACCGGCTTTGGCAGTGCCTCTCCGCCGTCTGCCTATCCGGAAAATGCGGTTATCGAAGGGACGATCCTTGGCGGGCGGCGGTATGCGGCCGGCCTGGGCCTGTCCCGGCCGCTGGCCGCCCGGCTGGCCGATAGTGCCGGGGCTGCCGACGGCCGGACCGGTCTGGCCGTTTTTTATGACAGGGTTCTGCGCTATTTCGGCGACATGCTGCGTGACGTGTCCCTGCTCCTGGAGTCGGGCCGGGTTGTCGCCGGGACATTGCCCGGGGAAGGGTGCGGGGATTGTCTGGCCATCCGCATCCGGACTCCTTCCGGAGAACTCGGCCTGACCTTTTGGCTTGAGGAGGTTGCGGCATGAGCCGGGCTCGGGGCCGCAAGGCCGGGAAACAGCCGGAGCAGGCCGGGCTGCTGCCGTTTTTCGAAGCATTTTTCACCCATATCGATGTCGGCTTGTGTTTTCTTAACCGCGAACTTCAGGTGGTGGCCGTCAACGAAGCCATGCGCCGGCTGGTTCCGGGGCGGGATTTCACGGCGCCGGGGCCGTGTCTGCAACCCGAGCCGGCTATGGAGTTGTGCGCCCGTTGCCCGGCCCTCGAGGTTTTACAGACCGGAGTGCCGGCCACCCGCCGGGTGGTTGAGACCACGGCCGAAGGCGTGGAGCGCCACCTGGAGGCGGTGTGCCATCCTCTGGTCGATGCGGCCGGCGTGCTTTTTGGCGTGGCCCAGAGTGTGCGGGACATTTCACGGCGGGATACGGCCGAGCGGGAAATGGCCCTGGCCACCCGCGACATTGAAATGCTGTTGGCCTCCATCCGCTCCATCCTGGTCAGCCTTGACGGGCAAAACCGCATCCGCCGGTTCAATGCCGGCGCCGAGGCCGCTTTCGGGCTGTCGGCGGCGGCCGTGACCGGCCGTGATTTTTTTGACGTGGGCCTGGACTGGGACGGGCATATGGTGCGGGCCGCCGTGGAGGAGAGCCGGCGCAGCCTTGCTCCGGTGCGGGTGGATGAAGTGCGCTGCCGCACGCCGGGCAATGAGGAGCGCCTTCTCGGGCTGACCGCCAATCCCGTGCCGGCCCCTGGGGGCGACAGCCCGGGAGTGCTGCTCCTTGGCCAGGATCTGGCCGAGATCAAGGCCCGGGAACTCAAGGCCGCCCACGAACGCCGGATGCAGGCCATCGGCCATCTGGCCGCCGGCATTGCCCACGAGATCAACACACCTGTCCAGTACGTGGGGTACAACGCCGGGTTTCTTGACGAGGCCTTTACCGATGTCCTGGCCCTGCTTGGGGCCTACGACGGCTTGGCCGGGGCCGTGCGCAACGGCGACGCCGAGGCCATGGCCCAAGCCGCTGCCGAGGTCGGGCGGCTGGCCCGGGAGGTCGATATCGAGTATCTGCGCCAGGAGATTCCATCGGCCATCGCCAATACCCGCAAGGGCATCGGCCAGGTGGCCGACATCGTGCGGGCCATGCGCCAGATGTCCCACCCCGGCACCGGGGAGAGGCTTTTTTTCGACATCAACGCCAGCGTGCGCGATATCGTCACCATCACCCGCAACGCCTGGAAACATGTGGCCGATGTGTCCCTGGAGCTTTCCCCCGAGCTTCCCATGGTGTACGGTCTGCCGCATGAGGTTTCCCAGGTGCTGCTCAATGTGGTGTTAAACGCCGCCCAGGCCGTGGAAGAACGGGTGGGTCGGGAGCCATGGGTCCGGGGCCGCATCGTCATTGCCAGCCGGCTTACCCCGGAACATCTGGAAATTGCAGTGACCGACAACGGTCCGGGCATCGACCAGGCGGCCCGGGGGCGCGTTTTCGATCCGTTTTTCACCACCAAGGCCGTGGGCAAAGGGACCGGCCAGGGGCTGGCCATCAGCCACGCGGTCATGACCCGGCATGGCGGCGGCATCGATTTCACGACGCGGCTTGGAGAGGGGACCACTTTTTTCGTCCGCTTTCCCCTGGAAGACGGAGGACAGGCGCAACCAGGGGCAAGCTGACCCCTTTTGTAACCCGGCAGGTGTGGTGGGCCAATGGGCGGCAAGGCAAAAATACTGTTCGTCGATGATGATCCGGAGATCTTGGCAACATTTCGGCGCACCCTGCGTCGGGGATTTGCCGTGGATACGGCCCTTGGCCCGGTGCGGGGCCTGGAGGCCGTGGCCGAGCAGGGGCCGTATGCCGTGGTGGTTTCGGATCTGCGGATGCCGGGCTTTGACGGCCTGGAGTTTTTTGCCAGACTCAAAAAGACCTGCCCCGATACCGTGCGCATCATGCTCACCGGCTATGCCGACATGCGCGCCGCCATGGATGCCGTCAACACCGGCCACGTGTTCCGTTTCCTGGCCAAGCCCTGCGCCGAGGACGAGCTGGTCGAGGCCCTGTCGGCCGGGGCGGCGCTCTATGCCCAGGCCACGGCCGAGCGGGATTTTCTCAAGGGAGCGCTTCGCGGCATCATCAAGGTCTTAACCGACCTGCTCGCCCTGCAAAATCCCGAAGGCCACGCCCGGGCCATGCGGGTGCGCCGGCTGGTGGTGGACATGGCCCGCTACCTGGAGGCGGCCGATGTCTGGCGCATCGATCTGGCCGTCTCCCTGTCCCAGATCGGCACCATGGTCATGCCCGAAGCCATGTTCGCCAGATTGCGCCACCAGGGCTCCCTGGCCGGCGACGAAGCCCGGCTTTTTGCCTGCCATCCGGTCATTGCCGCCGATCTGCTGGACAGCATCCCCAAACTCAAGGAAGTGGCCGAGATCATCCGCCATCAGGAAACGCCCTACGCCGGGGAGGAAGGCAGAGGCCCCCGGGGTGCGGCCATTCCGCTTGGGGCGCGGCTGCTCAAGGTGGCCCTGGACTATGACCGGCTGCTGACCTCGGGGCAAAGCCGCGACGCAGCCCTGGCCGCTCTGGCCGCCAGAGCCGGGGCGTATGATCCCCGGGCCCTGGAACTGGTGGGGCTTCTGGCCGGCGAACGCGAGGGATTTTCACGGACCCGGGCAACGGTTTCGGCGTTGACCCCGGGCATGGTCCTGGAAGAAGATATGGCTTTGCCTGACGGGACCCGGGCGGCAGCCGGGGTCGTGGTGGATGCCGGATTCATCGAACGCCTGGAGCGTTGCGGCACGCCGCCGGATATGCTGTGCCGGGTGCTGGCCCCGCCGCTGGGCGAACCGGTGGCGGCCAGTCTGGCCGATCCTGATCTCCTGGCCCTGTTGCGTCGGGTGCGAAACGTCGCTTCTGGCGACTAACCGCAAAGGAACCGAGTCCCCATGTCCAATGCCATGCGGCTGAAGGCTGAACAGGCGGCCAAACGCTACGAGCGCATCACCCTCGATTATTTTGCCGAGACAGGGTTTTTTGTGGTTTGCACCGATGACGAAAGTTTCGTGCGCCAACTGAAATACACCCTGGGCAATCTGCGCGTCGACGTCAAAAGCGCCCTGCGCGAGGTCGCCGACTACGACGAAGTGGCCACCCTGGCCAGCAAGACCGTGGAGCGCTTAAGCGGCCCGCTGCTCATTTTCCTGGAACGCCGCCTGCACAAGAACACCTGCCTCAAGACCGTCAAGACCCTCAAGAATTTCTATGGCGACAAGGTCCGTCTGGTGGTGGCCAGCACGGAAATCTCCCGCGATGAGATGGTGCTCACCCACGAGGTCGGGGCCGACAGCTTTATTACCAAGCCCATCTCGGCCAATGCCCTGGTCGAGAAATTCGCCTTTGCCATCCGTCCCAACTCCCAGCTCGGGGTGCTCTTTGACCGGGCTGCGGCCCTGCTTGCCGCCGGCGATCTGGAGCAGGCCGGCCGGGTGGCGGACAAGGCTTTCGAGCTCAAGCCCGGCAGCCTCAAGGCCCACATGCTCCTTGGCGACGTGGCCCTTGGCCGGGGGGACCACGCCCTGGCCGAGCGCCACTACAAAGAGGCGGTCAAGGCCGAGAAGCTCTATATCGAACCGCTCAAGCGGCTGGCCGACCTGTATGGGCAAAGCGGCGAGGACACCAAGCGTCTGGCCTGCCTGACGCGCCTGGATGCGCTTTCCCCGCTCAATTTCGAGCGCAAGGTGGCCATTGGCGAGGCCTATCTCGACCGGGGCGAAACCGACCGGGCCAAGGTGTTTTTCGAGGAGGCCCGGCGGGTGGTGGGCAAGGTGGCGGCGGACATGGTCAGCGACTCGCTGATGGAAATGGCCCGCAAGATCGGCGACCGGGACCAGGAGATGGCCCTGCGCTTCGTCACCGAGGCCATTGCCGCCAAGGGCGACTCCATTTCCCGGGCCGATCTCTGGATGTTTAACAATCGCGGCATCCTGCTGCGTCGCCAGGGCAACTGGAAGGAAGCGGTGGAAAACTACCGCAAGGCCCTGGCCGTGGCCCCGGACGATGCCGGCGTCCACTACAACCTCGGCGTGGCCCAGGCTGAGGGCAAGGATTATTTTACGGCCCTTGGCCACTTTGAAGAAGCCCTCAAGCTCGATCCGGAGCTGATCCGCCAGGGCTCGACCGTCGGCTACAACATCGCCACGGCCCACCATCGCTGCCGCAATCTTCCCGAAGCCCGCCGCTTCCTCAATCTGGCCCTGGAACTCGACCCAGGCTACGAACCCGCCCGGCGGCTGCTGGGCTATCTTTCCGAGTAACGGGTATTGCCAACCATGCGGCGTCTTTTTTTCGTTTCTGCCCGGTCTGGCCGGTCTGGCCGTGGGCCTGCTGGCGATCCTGCCGGGTGTCATCGGCCCCGGCCGGGCGCTTGCGGCTGCCGGGCCGGCCATTGCCCTGGAGTCCTGCGGCGCGTTGCTGCGCGAAACCGGGCCGGGCGACGGCTGGCCCGGGGGCAAGGCCGTGCGTCCGGGCCAGACGGTGCTGCCCGGCGACAAGGGTCTTGGCTGCCGGTTTCTCCTGACCGGGGAAGGCGACGGCGGGGGGGTGGCGGAAGCCCGGCTGGCCCGGCCGCTCCCCGGCGGCGACACGGTCGTTGACCGCTGGTTCGTGCCGGTGCGCCGGGGCGAGGCGGCAAGCGCCGTCTATGCCTTTGCCCCGGGCCAGATTGTTCCGGCCGGCGACTGGACCCTGACCCTGGCGGCCGGGGGCGTGGCCCTAGCCGAGGCCCGGTTCCAGGTCGCGGCCGACGAGACGGCCGTGGCGGCCCCCCCGGCGGCGGCTGCCGTCCGGGCGGCGGCCTCTGCCCCGCCTACTCCGGCTTCGCCGCCTGCCGGGGGCGGGGAGGGCGCGCCGGCGGCGGTCCCGGCCGCACCGTCTCCGCCCCCCTCTGCCGGTGCGCCCCCGGCCGTCCCCTTGCCCGCCCCGAAGGCTGCCCCAACGCCTGCTCCTGTGTCCGCCCCGGCCCCGGAGCCACGTGTAGCGTCGGGGCCGGCCGCTGCCGGGCCGCCAACGGCCGGCCCGGCCAAGGGCAAACCGCAAGAGCCTGCCGCCCGGACCCAGGGAGCGGACAAACCGGCCCCGGCCACCGGTTACGTGGCCTTGCAGACCGGACTTTTTGCCGATGCCGACAATGCCACGGCCCAGGCCGTCCGGCTGCGGGCCAGGGGGATGCCGGCCTGTCTGGCCGTTGCCGGCGAGGGGGCCAAACGCCGGTACCGGGTGCTGGCCGGCCGGTTCGGCGACCGCCGGGCCGCGGCCGAGGCCCAGGGCAGGGTGAAGGCCATTCTCGGCCTCGTCCCCCTTGTCTACGCGGTGGACGCGGCCGAGGCGTCCCGGCTGCGCTGCCGGTGAGCGGGGAGGGGAGTGGCATGACGAGGCCCGTGGCCGTGTCCTTCGTGGTGGACGACCACCCGAAATTTCGCCTGCAAAGCGTCAATCTGATCGGCACCCTGCTTGGCACGGGCACGGTCCCGGCCGGGGACGTCTTTGTCCATCTGGTCGGCGGCCATCCGGCCGTCTACCGCGAGTTCCTGGCCGCCGTCCGGGTCAACGTGGTTCCGGTCCGGCCCTACGGCGCGCCCGAATCGCCCTATTGCAACAAGCTCGTGCAATTGCGCTCCAAGGCCCTGGCCGGGGCCGGCTGCGTGGCCTTGCTGGACGCCGACGTGGCCTTTGCCGCCGATCTTTCCGCCGTGCTGCCCGGCTCCGGGGTGCGGGCCAAGACCGTGGACACGCCGTCCCCGCCGCTGCCCCTGCTGCGCGCCCTGCTGCATCAGGCCGGGCTGCCCCGGGACCCGGCGCTGGCCGCGGCGGATTTTGTCCCCGGCGAGACGCTTCGCGGCAACATGAACGGCGGGGTGTGCCTTTTTGATCGCCAGGCCTTTGGCCAAGTCGGGCCGCACTGGCTCAAATGGACCCACTTCACCCTGGCCAACGCCCGCCTGCTTGGCCCCTTTGCCAAACACGCCGATCAGGTCGGCCTGGCCCTGGCCCTGGTCGAACTGGGCCTTGACCCGACCCTGCTTGGGCCGCACATGAATTTCCCCACCCACTTGCGCCCGGCCACCTACCGGCCGGGCCACGACCTCGATCCGTCCATCATCCACTACCACGACCGCCTGGACGACGCCGGCCTGCTCGTGCCGCCGGGCCTGCCCCGGGTGGATGCCGCCGTTTCCCGGGTAAACGCCCTGCTGCGCCCGTTTCACGCCGCCCATCTGCCCCCGGCCCTCCTGGCCGACTGGCGGGAGTCGCGCCGCTGACTGTTTTGTTTGAGCCTTTTGGGAACAAACCCGCCGGAGAAACCCGGCGGGTTTGTTTTTGCGCCCGGTGATGGGGGCAGGGCTAAAGAACGCTGGAGGCGGCGTCGATAATCTAGACAAAGAGGCTCACTTTCCGCAGCGCAATCGAGGGCCCACGATCAGCCGCGGATTGGTAAAAGGGCAAGGACGCCCGCAGCATTCACGGAGGAAACAACCATGTCGCTCGTTATCAATCACAACATGATGGCCGCAACGGCCAGCCGTAACCTGTCCAATTCGTATTCCGCTCTTGCCACGTCCACTCAGCGCCTGTCCTCGGGCCTGCGCATCAACACCGCAGCCGACGATGCGGCCGGTCTGGCCATTCGCGAGCTCATGCGGTCGGACATCGCCTCCATCAACCAGGGCGTGCGCAACGCCAACGACGCCATCTCCATGATTCAGACGGCGGACGGAGCCTTGCAGGTCGTCGATGAAAAGCTCATCCGCATGAAGGAACTGGCCGAACAGGCTTCCACCGGTACCTACACCTCGGATCAGCGTCTGATCATCGACTCCGAATATCAGGCCATGGCCTCGGAAATCACCCGAATCGCCAACGCCACGGATTTTAACGGCATCTATCTGCTCAACGGCAACCTTTCCAGCTCCACCCACTCCGGCTCCGGGCTTAACTCCACCGGCAAGCTCAAGGTGCACTTCGGTTCCAGCAACAACTCGGCCGAAGACTACTACTACGTGCAGATCGGCACCTCCACCGCTTCGGCCCTGGGCCTTGGCGTCGGAGCGGCCACGACGGCGGATGGCCGCAGCATCTCCACCCAGGAGCTGGCGCAGAAGGCCCTGGTTGCCATCCAGACCGCCATTGTCTCCAAGGACAAGATCCGGGCCAACCTGGGCGCGCTGCAGAACCGTCTGGAAAACACCATTTCCAACCTGCAGATCCAGGGTGAAAACCTCCAATCCGCCGAATCCCAGATTTCCGATGTCGATGTGGCGACGGAAATGACCAACTTCGTGCGCAACCAGATTCTCACCCAGTCCGCGGTGGCCATGCTCTCCCAGGCCAACTCCATGCCCAAGATGGCTTTGCAGCTCATCGGCGGCTAGTCCACGTTGCTTCGGTCGGGCCGCCGCCGGCGGCCCGACCATAATTTTGGCATCCCCTTTGCTACTCCGGCGACAAAGACCTGTCGCCCGGAATTAATTTCCGTCAGGGGAACGCTATGACGAGTACCATCAGCGGCTATACGCCGGTCACCACCTCCGGCCAGATCACCTACACCGGTCTTGGCAATGGTACCGATTTCACCCAGCTCATCACCAAGTTGGTGCAGGTCGAGCAGGGTCGCATAACCACCCTGCAGACCTGGAAAAAATCCTGGACCAATAAGCAGGCCGCCTTTCAGGAACTCAACACCGAAATGCTGTCCCTCAAGACCACCCTGGGCAGCATGGACAGCATCAATGAGTTCATGTCCAAGGTTGCTGACTCCACGAATTCGACGGTGGTTTCAGCCGTGGCCGGCGCCGGGGCTGAAAACGGCTCCCACGAACTGGTCGTCAACAAGCTGGCTACGGCCAAGGCCATGGTCACCTCCACCGGCTATGCCAGTGCCACCGTGGACATCAACTCCTCAAGTTCCGACGCGATATTCGCCTATACCTATAAAGGCGTCACCTACTCCAATACTGCCGGGGCCAACTGCACGCTCACCGACCTTGTGAACGTCATTAACAATGCCCCGAACAATCCCGGGGTCAAGGCCAGCATTGCCAACAACGGGTCCCAGTATTATCTGCAACTGCGCGGTATGGATACCGGCTCTACCTCCAGCCTGGTCATAAACGACACCGCAACAACCCTCACCGGTTTCAAAGCCGCCAATTTCGGCACCATCACTTCAAACGCCAGCGCCTTGCTCAAGCTCGACGGCTGGCCCGCAGCCGCTGCGAGCTGGATCACCCGTGAAACCAACAGCATCACGGACCTTGTCACCGGTTTGACGCTGACCCTCAAAGGGACCGGTTCTTCCACCCTGACGACCACGACGGATACTGACGCCATCAAGGAAAAGGTCGAGACATTCGTTAAGCAGATGAATACCGTTCGAACCTTGATTATGGACATCAGCAAGGTTGACAGTTCCACCCAACAAGCGTCACTGCTCACCGGCAACTACGGTATTCAGCTCATAGACACGAATATAAAAAGTGCCGTCGCCGGTATCGGCGTCGGATTTGACTATGACCAGGACAAGTATTCCACTCTTTCTCAACTTGGCATCCTGACCGATGCGGAACAAGGCTCAGCGACGGAAGGCCTTCTCGTCATTGACGACGATGTCTTCGACGCCATCCTGTCGTCAAACGCCGATGCCGTGGCTCAGCTTTTTGCCGCCCAATACGTTGGACGTACGAGTTCTTCTGAATTCTCAGTGACATCTTATATTAAGAATACGACAAAATGCGGCACATATGCTTTGTCGTACACGACAGCGGCTGACGGAAAAATTACCGCAGCCACAATCAATGGCCACCCGGCCACGTTTAACAGCAATTCAAACTTCATCACCGGCCGGGCCGGCTACCCTGAGTCCGGTATTGTCATCAGGGCAATCGACACCACCCCCGGTACGCACACAGGCGAAGTGGCGCTCAAGCAGGGCAAGGCCGGACAGCTCAGCGACCTGCTCGATGAGTTGACCGATGAAACCGACGGCCCCCTGCACATTCTCGATAATAATTATGACGACATCACAGCCATGATCGATGACAAGATCTCCTTTGAGCAACGAAGAATATCCACGTTTGCCGCTAACTTACGAAAACGGTTTGCCAAGGTCGACAGCTTGCTTGGCACCTACAATCAAATGCAGACACAACTTACGTCGGCAGTCGACAAACTCTCTTCAGATTAATTCGTTTTGTCCGATAAGGACGCAAAAGGGGAGAGTTCCATGCAAAGCGCCGTCAAAAATTACATCCAGACCCAGGTCAGCACCACCACCCAGGGCGATCTCGTCATCATGCTGTTTGATGCAGCGCTCAAGTTCCTGCATCGGGCCAAGGAAAAGATCGCCGAGAAAAATTACGCCCAGAAGGGCATCCTTATCTCCAAGGCCCTGGACATTCTCTCCGAGCTTCAGGGCTCGCTCAATGTCAACAAGGGCGGGGAACTGGCTGAACGGTTGCAAAAGCTGTATTTTTTCTGCAGCGCCCGGCTGCTCATGGCCAACCTCAAGATGGATGTGGCCAAGATCGATGAAGTGGTGGGTATCCTAAACGGCCTGCGCGAGGCCTTTAGCGAGGCCAACTCCATGGTGGCCACCAAGGCTGTGCCTTCGTCGGCCACCCAGGTCACCCGGACCGGTGTTTCGGCGGCTGCGACCCTGGGCGGCATCCACTACGGCGGTTCCACCTCGGTCGCTCCTGCGGCCTCCCTGGCTCCCCAGGCTGCGGTCGGCCGCTACGCCGCCACGCCCGCTGCCGCGCGTCCCGGCGTCTCCGCCGTCCCGCGTCCCACCCTGGTGACCCCGGCCATGGTCGCTGCCGCTGCCGCGGTTTCAAACCCGGCCCCGGCTGTCGCCCCTGCGCCCGCTCCTGCCCCGACGGCGGCTGCGCCCCGTCCGGAAGTGTCTGTGGCCTCGGCCACGCCGCCCTCGGCCGGAGCGCTTGGCGTGACGCTCGATGACGGGATGCCGGACGAGGAGCCGCAACCGGTCGAGGAGGCGTCGCGTCCGACCGTGTCGCCGGTGCGCCGGGCCATGGCCGCCTATTCCCAGGGCCGCAGCTGACCCGGCCGGCCGACGGGTTTTAAAGCGCAGGCGGGCGGTCCGGTCCGTTGCCCGGACCAGCGGTCCGGGAGTGAACTGCGGACCGGGATGGTGTCCGGCCGGCCATTGCGGCCCCTCCCCTTGTCCCCCGGCCCGGCCCGCGATACCAAGCCCCATGGACGACTTTTCGCCCGGCAGCCCGCCGCATCCGTTTTTCACCTATTCCGCCGAGGTCCTGTCCTGGCGGCTTGGCCCGCCCCAGGCCGGGACGCCCCCGGCCCCGGCCGACGCACAGGCAACCGGGGTGCGCTGCGGGCGCATCCTGCGGGCCGCGGCCCGGCACCGGCAGGTGGTCCTGCTTGGCCTTGGCAGCGGCGAACTGGCTGCCGCCCTGGCCGAAGAACTGCCATCCGCCACAGCCCTTGCCGTCGTTTCCCTTGCTCCCGAAGCCGCCCAGACCCTGATCGCTGCCGGCCGTCTGCCCTGGCTGGCCCCGGCCGGCCGCTGCCAGTTGGTGGCCGATGCCTCGCCCCAGGCGGCCTGCCACCTGCTCCTGGCCGCCGGATTTACGCCGGACAGCACCCTGGCCACGGTCAATCCCGAGCCGGCCGGCGAACAGGAAGCCAGACGCCTGGCCCTGCTGCGCCGGCTTCTGGCGGCCAGCCGCCTTGTCCCGCCGTCGCCGGACCTGCCCGCCGGAGGGAACCCGGCAACTCTGGCCCTGCTGGCCCGGCCGGAGGAGCCGCAGCTCGAAGCCTTTTTCCTGGCTGCCCGGGGACTGTCCGGACAGGCCGTCATCCTCTGGGACGCGGCCGCCGTTCCCCCGGCCGCTGCAACCGCCCAATTGCTTGCCATGCCGGTCAGGCATCTGGCCCGGCCCCTGCAAAACGATTTCGCGGCCCAGCGCAATGCCCTGCTGGCTGCCTGCCCGCCCGGCTGGGTGCTGTCGCTTGATCCCGACGAGCGGCCCGGCCCGGGATTCGCGGCCAGCCTGGCCCGGATCATGGCCACGCCGGGCCTGGGCGCAGCCTACTTCCCCCGCCTGACCCTCTATCCCGACCCGGGCCGGGCCAAGGTGGGGCATGGCCTGTGGCCGGACTGGCAGTTGCGTCTGTTTCACACCGGGGCCACCCCCGGACCGCGCTATGTGCGGCCCCTGCACGAACGTCTGGAAGGCCTGGCCGGGAGCACCGCCTTGGCCCTGGACGCCCCCATCCTGCACCACAACCGGCTGGTGGCCGACCAGGCCGCCGTCACCGGCAAGCTCGCGGCCTTCAGCCGTCTGCCGGGCGCGGCAGCCCACTGCCTCAGCCTCGACTATCCCAGTCTTCCACTGGAATTTTTCACGGCCCTGGCCCGGCCAGACGGCCCCGGACGGCTGTTCGTCCTGCCGCAATCGGCCTGATACGAGGGTTTTGGCCCCCTGTGTGCCTTGGGCGCGTCGAGGGGCTACACTGAGGCCTGCAGATTTGCGCCCGGCGGCAGCACCGGGACGTTTTGCGAAGGTACATGATGCGCATCACTTGTCCCCAATGCGGTTTTTTCAGGGAATTGCCCGATACCAAGGCTCCGGTGACGCCGACAATGGCCACTTGTCCCAAGTGCCGCCATCGGTTCCGGTTTCGTCCCGACCCCGTCACTGCCGCTCCCGGCAACCACCTCGGCCTTGGCGAGGAGGGCGTTTCCTCGTGGCGTCGGGCCTCTGCAGCCAAACAGGACCGGCAACCGCCAGCCGCTGCCTGGGAACCCATGGACGGGGAAGGGGAAGAAACCCTGCCCCAGGACGTTGCGGATACGGCCGGTGCACCTTTGCCCGACGTCGCCGACGTCGCCAGTGACGCCCTTGCGGACGCCACCTTTGCCCCGCCGCCTTCCCGGCGCGCCCCCCGGGCCGGCCAGTCCGAGGTCTCGGACCAGGACGCCGGGCCGCAAGACGCTGCCGCTCCGGGCGAAGACCCGGATGAATTTGCCCCGCTGAGCCACTGGGCCAAGCCTGTCGAGGCGGACCGCCCGGCCACCCATCAGCGCCACATCGACCCGGCCCGGTCCCGCCCGCCGCGAACCCCGGTCCGCCCGGTCGAACCCGAAGCGCCGCCGGCCCCGGTGGCCTCTTTGGCGCCGAGCGAACCCGAGCCGCAACCGGCCCCCCCGGTCCGTCCGGTCGAGGTTGCACCGCAGCCCGTGACCCCGGCCGCCCCGATTGCCCCGGCCGAACCTGCGCCCCAGGCACCGGTCGAGCCTCCCCAGGCCGTTCGTGCCGCCCCGACGCCGCCGGCCCCCGAGATGCCTGCGCCCCCGGCTGCCGCTGTCGAACCGGACGCGGCCAAGCCAGCGGCGCAACCGCAGCATCTCGACGAAACGCCCGTTGCCGCCGATGCCACCGCCCCGCCCGAGGAGGCCCCGCCGGTCGCCCCAAAGCCCGAAAAAGCCCTGCGCTCCGACGGCGTGCGCGATATCTGGGCCAGGCTCCAGGCCATGGATGACCGCAAGGCCGCCAAGCCCCGGGTCGAGCACCAGCGCCCGGCCGAAGACGAACCGGATGCGCCGGACGAGCCGGTGCGCGAGGCCGTGACCGATCCCATCCCCTGGGAACGCCAGGATGCCTACGGGTTTCTCCCGGGCCTGTTCCTGACGCTGCGCAAAATTTTGTTGCAGCCGATGGATTTTTTCGGAGCCCTGCCCGAAGGCCGGCCCAAGGGCAAAGCCCTGGTCTTTAATCTGCTCATCAGCGAATTTTTGCTGGTGATCGACTTCATGTGGTCGCTTTTCGGCCTTCGCGCCCGCATCGGCAGTCCGGGCGAAGGCGACGCCCTGGGCGCGCTTGGCCACTCGCCGAGCCTGGCCTTCCTGGCCGCCTTGCTCCTGGTGCCGGTGGTGCTTTCCGTTGGCATCTACCTTGACGCCTGGGTCACCCACCTGCTCCTGCTCCTTTTTCGCAGCGCCAAAAAATGGTTTCAACGAGACTTTCCGGGTGCTGTGCTACTCGGCCGCGCCAACGGTCCTTTCCGCCGTGCCCGTGGCCGGCCAGCTCCTGTCGCCTGTGATCCTCATCTGGTACATGGCCTTACAGGCCATCGGGCTGAAAAAATGCCACGAAGCCGCCTACACCCAGACCCTGGCCGCCATCTTCATCAAATGGTCCATCTACCTGTTCCTGCTCCTGGCCATGCTGCAAAGCTTCACCCCGAGCGGATGATCCGACCCCCATCCCCTTGACGCGGCGGCAACGAAACGCGAAAGATCAATACTGACAAAACGGCTTGGTCCTCGCTGCATCGCAAGAGGGCCGCCGGGACGACAGACACGGGGTGGGCCATGTGGACATGGATGCGGGCAAAATGGCGCGCCGTGGCGCAATGGCGACGAAAGGCCAGGGAAATCCATCCCGAAACCTTCCGGGCCATGGCCGGCGAACTGGCCGAACTGGCCGAAGTCGCCTCCAAGATCCGACCGGAGGAACAGGCCTTTCTGCTTAAAATCCGGCGTATCCGCCAGGAAATGCTCGAACTCAGGCAGATGTCGGCGCGTCCGGAATTCCGCCTCCTGCCCCCCAAGAAACGATACGAATTGCGCGAAAGCCTGCTCTCCTCCCGCGAACAGTTGCTCAAAACCCTCTCCGACGCGCCCGTGGTCACCACCACGCGCCAATAACGGGCCAAGCCGCCCAGGATGGAGGTCTCCCCATGTCCCACGCCCCGACCCGTCTCCTCCTCGCGGCCCTGGCCGCCGCCCTGGTCCTGGCTGCCTGCGCCGTTGAACCGAAATTGACCGATAAACACACGGTCTACATCGATTCCTGGACCAAACGGAACAATCCCGAAGTCTACGTCGAACCCCTCAAAGCGCCGCCCGTGCCGGTCTCGGCCCTCATCGTGCCCTTCCAGGTCACCCAGGACATTGCCTACGCCCAGGACCTCGGCGAACAACTCACCCGCGTCGTCTGGCAGACCTGGACCCGCGACCGCGTGTTCCCCAAACTGCTCTACGAAGCCAACTTCAAGACCGCCTCCACCCCCCAGGCCGTGGCCATGGCCCGGAAAATGGGCGTCGATGTGGTCGTGGTCGGCAAATTCACCTACATCATGTCCGGCGGCACCCGGGGCGACTCCAGCGTGTCCTTCACCTTCGACGTCATCGATGCCCAAAGCGGCGAACGCCTCTGGTCCATGGCCCACTCCGGCCTGATGGAGACCGGGCTGACCGAGGATTACGTCATTTTCGCCCGGAAAAACCGGATGCCCGCCGAACCCCTCTCAGCCATCACCGCCACCCTGGCCATGGATATGGGCAGCCCCATCACCAACTGGAACTACGGCTACAAAGCCCCGCCCCCGGCCAACCCCAACCCCGCACCGCCCGCAGTGCCTGCGGCCGGCGCCGGATCGTAGGGACACTCCGCCCAACGTCGCGGTAACGCCGCCACTGTTTACCCCTTGCCTCCAGGTGGGATTCCAAAGGGCTCAGCCCTTTGGCCGCCGGAGGCATCTTCCCTCTTCCCTTCCTCTCCTTACCCAAAAAAGACCGCATCCGCCTTGTTCGGGTTGCCGGCGCGCACGGTATCGGCCAGGGCGTCGAGGGTTGTTTCCATGGCGTCGGGTTCCGGCGGGGTGGGCAGGAGGGGCACGTCGAATTTTTTTGGGTCAAGCGGGGTGAAGGCCAGTTCGTTATTGAGCCGGCAGGCGTCGCCGATGGCGCCGCAGGCGCTTTCCTGTTCCAGGCAGGCGGGGTCCAGGGACTTGTTGAAGCGCAGCATGTCCGAGGGGCATTGGGAGGAGTTGATGGATTCGATCTCGGCGTTGATGTTTTCGGCCACGGTGTGGAGATGGGCGTAGCCGGGCACGGGCATCATGCGGCCGGGCTGTCTGGGATCGGCGGTGTAGCCGCCTTCGTTGTATTGTTTGATTTCCCGGTGCATGGTTTCGTAGCTGCGGCGCAGGGCTTTCCGGTAGCGTCCGGCGGCGGTGAGGGCCATGGGCCGGGCGATGGGACGGAGTTGTTTGGCTGGAGGCAGGGTGGCCGGATCGAGGCCGAGGCTGGCGAGGAAGGCGTCGGCCTGGGGGTGCTCAAGGAGCAGGCGGCGCAGGGTATGGATGGCGTCGACGGCGGGGGCGGCCCGGGCGATGACGCGGTTTCGCAGGGATTCGAAATTTTCCAGGCGCTCGTCGAGGTGGCAGCGGCGAGCGAAGAAGTTGTCGGCCATCTCGGCGAGCACTTCGTGCTTGAGATCGTCAGCGAAGTCGGACCCAATGGTCATGGTTGCGCTCCGGGGCTACGGTTTGCCATGGATTGCTGGTACGCTTTGGGCTGCGCCTTGGCAAGCGGGGGCCATGACAAAGGGCCGGGCTTTCGCTACGTTGGGGGAGCCTGGCAAGGAGGTGCGCCATGGACGCCGATTCCCGTACCCGGGAGGACCTGCTGGCGGAGATTGGGGCTTTGCAGCGGCGGGTGGCTGGTCTTGAGGCTGAGCGCGAGCGGTGCATGGCGATGGAACGGGTTTTGCGCCAGGGCGAGGACCGCTATCGCCGGCTGCTCGAATCGGTGACGGATTACGTCTATACCGTGGTGGTCAAAGACGGCCGGGCGGTGGCCACGGACCATGGCCCCAACTGCGTGGCCGTGACCGGCTATACGGCCGGGGAATACCGCGACAATCCGCTGTTGTGGCTGACCATGGTGCCTGAGGAGGATCGGCCGGCGGTGCTGGATCATGCCGCCCGGTTGCTGGCCGGGGAGGATGCCGGGCCGCTTGAGCACCGCATTGTCCACAAGGACGGCACCATCCGCCATGTGCGAAACACGCCGGTGCTGCACCGCAACACGGCCGGCCGGCTTTTGGCCTATGACGGCATCGTCAACGACATCACCGAGCGCAAACGGGCTGAAGAGCTTTTCACCCGTCTTTCCCTGCACGACGGCCTGACCGGGCTGCCCGGGCGGGCCCTTTATATGGACCGGCTGCGCCAGACCATGGTCCTGGCCGAACGGCACAACGAGCGGGCGGCGGTCTATTTCATCGATCTTGACCATTTCAAGGACGTCAATGACCAGCATGGCCATGAGACCGGGGATGCGGTGCTGTCCCAGACGGCCCAGCGTCTGATCCGTTGTGTGCGGCGTTCCGATACTGTGGCGCGGCTTGGCGGCGACGAGTTTGTGGCGCTGACTCCCGGCATTGGCGAGACGGCCAATGCGGTGGCCATCGCCGAGAAGATGGTGGCGGCCATGCGCGAACCGTTCGAGGTTCGCGGGGTGGTGTGCCGGCTTGGGGCCAGCGTGGGCGTGGCGTTTTTTCCGGACGACGCCAGGCGTGGCGGGGAGCTGTTGCGTCTGGCCGATGCGGCCATGTACGCCGCCAAAAACGCCGGCCGCAACGGCTGGCGCCTGGCCGGCAGTCTGGGGGAAGACTAGGGGGGAGCCCCCTGCCATCACGCAACAAAAGGGGGCCTTGGGGCCCCCTTTGCCGTGGCGCTGGCGGTATCGAAAGGACAGACCGCTAGCCGATGACCCCGAGTACGCGCCACCACCAGTAATCAAGCGGCCACAGGGCAATGATGGTGATGGCGGCGGTCAGGAGGCAAAGCCGCGTCACATCCCGGCCCGGCACGTAGCCGGCCTGGATGGCCACCACCAGCGGCGGGGCCTGATAGGGCAGGATCACCGACGAGAACGCCACCACCTGGGTCATGGCCACGGCCAGGGGCGACCAGCCGACGGCTGCGGCCAGATCCGGCACCAGCGGCGTCATCACCGGCGGCACGCCGGGAAGGGTCACGGCCAGCCCGACCAGGGTGGCGAGGCCCGAGAGCAGCCCGAAGGCCAGTCCCGGGGCCTCGGGCGAAAGCGGCAGGGCGGCAATGGCCATCCGGGCCAGACTGTTGCCCAGGCCGCTGTGGTCGGCCACCGCCCCCAGGCTCACAATGCCGGCCACATAGAAAATCGCCTCGAACCGAAGCGTCCCGAAGGCATTGGCCGGGAGCAGGCCGCTGCCCGGAAACAGGCAGACGAGCGCTGCCAGCATTCCGGTCCAGGCGGCCGGAATGTGGTGCCAGCCGTCGCTGGACCACAAGACGACAGCCAGGGCCAGCACCAGCCCGAGCCGGCGTTGGGCGGCCGTGACCGGACCGCGGTCCGGGGGCGCGCCCGGCGACGGGGCGGCGGCCCGGGGCGTGTCCCGGTAGAGTACGGCCAAAAGCGCAATGAGAATGCCCAGGCGCAAGGCCCCGAGGATGGGGAAGTGGAGCAGGAAATAGGGGCCGTAGGACGGGACCAGTCCGAGGATGGATTCCATGGTGCCGGCCAGGACGTTGTTGGGGATGTTGGCCGGCAGCACGGCCGTGGCCGGCAGATAGGTGCCGAGCAGGCCGCCGATGATGAGCCCGTGGCGGCCCTTGCTGCCCGGATGGTAGCCCAGCCGGTCGGCCAGGGAGGCCAGGATGGGCAGCAGCAGCATGACCCGGCCCATGGCCGAGGGCATGATAAAGAGCATGGCTGCGGAAAAAAGGGTCACCCCGGCCACGGCCCGACTGGAGGAGCGGGTCAGGGCCGGGGCCAGGCGACCGGCCAGACGGTCGCCAAGGCCGGTGTGGCGGATGGCTTCGCCAAGCACGGCCCCGGAAAAGACCAGCCACACAGCCGAGGAGGCAAACCCGGCAAAGACCGTGGCGGCCGGGGCCAGTTTGCCGGCCATGCACAGGGTGAAAAAGATGATGGCCGTCAGCCACGGCGGCAGCCAGCCCGTGGTCCAAAGGCCGATGGCCAGCAGCACCGCCGCCCCGGCCCGGACCTGTGCGCCCGGGGTCCAAAACGGCTGGAGCAGGGCCAGGGCGGTCAGGAGGACGGCGGCCAGGGCCAGCCGCTGGGGCGTGGTCAGGCTGGCGGCGGCAGAAGGGGCGGGTGTCGGCATGGGCGGCTCCGGCTGTTTCGCCTACCATGCGGCAAAGCGGGCGGCCTGCAAAGCCCGGTCTGGAACCTGCGGCCGTCTGGCGACGCTCCATTGCCTTCCTTGTACCCAAACGATACAAGAACAATCAGGCAGAGAACCGAAACCCGGACCCGGTCCGGCCAGGCGGGGGCGACGTGTTCGGCAAACTCGCGCGTGCGGTGAAAGGCTTTTTTTCCGACAATCAGTCGGATGCTCCCCAGGGACTGACCGAAGAGCAGATTCAGACCGAATTCAAGAAACGCTACCACCATTTCAAGCTGCTCTTGACGGCCAACAAAAAGGCCCTGGAACTGATGACCGAGATGGAGGAGGCCTTAAACGGCCACCGTACCTTCGGCATGGCCTTCATTCGCGCCCACTCCACGGCCGTATCGGTCAATGTCTACAAGATCGTCGAGCACCTAAACGCCATTGCTCCGGGCAAATACGCCGAGCTCTACAATCGCATCAAGGACATCCAGCGGCGCATCGGCGAATGTCTGGCCGCCTCCTGCACCCTGGAAACGCCCTTGGATCTGGTCATCCCCATGGGCAAGGCCGGGCGCGATCTGGCCGATCTGGTGGGCGGCAAGATGGCGGGCCTTGGCGAGATCGTGCGCCGTACCGGCCTGCCTGTGCCGCCGGGCTTTGCCATAACGGCCAGGGCCTACCATAGGCTTATCGAGGACAACGACCTCAAGGATGAAATCTACCGCCTGCTCCAGTCGGCCGGCCCGGATGACCAGCGCAACCTGCTGATTTTAAGCTCGCAAATTCGCAACAAGATCACCGAGGCCACCGTGCCGGGCGATGTGGCCTCGGCCATCCTTTCGGCCTACGACGCCTTGTGTGCGCCCTTTGGCCGCAAGGTGCCGGTGTCGCTTCGCAGTTCGGCCCTGGGCGAGGACGAGGCCGGCCAGACCTTTGCCGGCCAGTTTTCGTCCAAGCTCAACGTCGGTCCCGACGACATCCTCCAGTGCTACAAGGAGATCGTGGCCAGCAAGTACAGCCCCCAGGCCATGACCTACCGCTTCAACCGGGGCATCCCGGACGAGGATGTGGCCATGTGCGTGGGCGTCATGGCCATGGTGGACGCGGCCGCCGGCGGGGTCATCTATTCCCGAAATCCCCTGGATATACGCGACGACTCCATCCATATCCACAGTGCCTTCGGCCTGCCCAAGTCGGTGGTCGACGGGTCGGTTGGCACCGACGAGTACGTCTTTGTCCGGGAAACGCCGCCGCGCCTGTCCGAACGCCATATCCGGCAAAAGGACCAGGAGTTCATGTGCCTGCCCGGTGAGGGCGTGTGCCGCACCGAAACGGTTGGCGAGCGGGCCATGGAGCCGAGTATTTCCGATGAGACGGCGGCCTCCCTGGCCGAGGCCACCGTGACCCTGGAAACCATGTACGGCGCGCCGGTCGACGTGGAATGGGCCGTGGATGGGGCTGGAGCCATCTGGTTTCTGCAGTGCCGGGAGTTGGTCCAGCTGCCGAGCCAGTCCGGCGGCGGGGAGAGCCGGGTGCATGGCACGCCGCTTGTGTCCGGCGGGGTGACGGCCAGTCCGGGCGCGGGCTGCGGCCCGGTTTTCGTGGTGCGCCGGGAGGCCGATCTGCTGCGCTTTCCCCGGGGCGGGGTGCTGGTTGCGGTCGAGGCCCCGCCGCGCTACGCCTCGGTGATTGACATGGCTGCGGCCATTGTCACGGAAAAGGGCGGCGCGGCCGGCCATCTGGCCAACGTGGCCCGGGAATTCCGGGTGCCGGCCATCATGGGGCTGGCCGGGGCGACCAGCCTTTTGACCCCGGAGGCCGAGGTCACGGTGGATGCCGACGGTCGGGCGGTCTATCCGGGCCGGCTCCAGGAGTTGCTTGACGAGGCCGCGTCCCAGCGCCAGCCCGCGCCGGAGCGGGTCACGCCCATGCACGCCATTTTGCGCCGGGTCATGGACCAGATCACGCCGCTGCACCTCATTGACCCCAACGTGCCGGCCTTTGCCCCGGAAAACTGCGCCTCGCTCCACGACGTCACCCGGTTTTGCCACGAAAAGTCCGTGACCGAGATGTTCAATTTCGGCCAGGAGTTCCACTTCTCCAAGCGGGCGGCCAAGCAGCTCAAATACAAGGGCACGGCCATGAAGTGGTGGTTTATCAATCTCGACGACGGCTTCACCCACGAAGTGCCGGGCAAGTACGTCAAGCTTGAGGAAATCTGCTCGATTCCGGTAGGGGCCTTGTGGGACGGCATCATCGCCATCCCCTGGCAGGGACCGCCGCCGGTAGACGGCCGGGGTCTCATGTCGATCATTATCCAGGCCTCGACCAACCCGCAACTGGAGGCGGCCTCCCATTCGTCTTTTTCCGAACGCAATTATTTCATGGTCTCGCGCAATTACATGTGCCTCAGTTCCCGCTTCGGCTTCCACTTCTGCACTGTGGAAGCCATGGTGGGCGACCGGCCGTCGGAAAACTACGTGAGCTTCCAGTTCAAGGGCGGGGCAGCGGAATATACCCGGCGTCGCCGCCGGGCCCAGTTCGTGGGCGAGATTTTAGAGATCCAGGGCTTTGTGGCAGAGGTGACTGAAGATGCGTCCTTTGCCCGGGTCAGCGGTGGACCCCAGGCCGAGATGCAGCGGGCGCTCACCGTCATCGGCTACATGCTCATGCACACCCGCCAGCTCGACATGATCATGCACAACGAGCCCATGGTGCAAAACTACAAGCAAAAAATCCTGGACGATCTGGTCACGGTGGTGGGAAGCCCGCTTCATGCCCTCGCCCCGTGTCCGATCCAGGGGGCCGAGGCTGCGGCCGAAGCGGAAACGACCGCATAAACCGCCGGTCGATCCAGTCCTTAAGGGCCATGACCCAGGCTCCTTCGGCCACAAACGGCCCCTTGCGCAAAATCGCCCGGCCGTCGCCGCAGTTTAAAAGCGCCAGATAGTTTTTACCGGTGTCGCTAAAGGCTGTGAGCCGGCCCCCGGTGAGAAAGGCCAGGAGATTTGCAGCCAGGACCGGCCCCTGGCGCACGGCATAGACCCCGGCTCGGGGCAGTGGCCTGGGGCCGAAGTGGATGCAGTCGCCGCCGCCGAAAATGTCGGGATGAACCGGGCTTTGCAGGCAGGCCGAGACGGTCAGGCCGCCGCCCGGCTCGGCCGACAGGCCGCAAGCGGTGAAAAGGCCGGGCGGCCGGGTCCCGGTGGCCACCAGGACGATGTCGCAGACCCGGGCCGTGCCGTCGGAAAAATGGGCCGTTTCCCCGCAAAGCCCGACCATCCGGGCCGGGATGAGGCAAGCCTTGCGCCGGGCAAGCGAGGCTTCGGCCAGGGCGACGGCCCGTCCGGGCCAGCCCGGCAAGAGCCCTCGGGGCGCGGCCACGGCCACGCTCCCCCTGTCCAGCCCGATGGCGTCAAAAAGTCCCAACACCCCCGCCGCCACCTCGAATCCCGCAGCGCCGCCGCCGGCCACCAGCACCCTAACCGCAGCCCCGTCTCGCGCCCGGGCCAGGATGTCCTGGCGGGCCAGAAGCAGATTCTCGATGGGTTTGACCGGATAGAGGGTCGCGCCCGGCTCCCCCGGCCCGAAGGTGACCGGAAAATCCGGCACGACCCGGCTGCCGATGCCGAAGCTGGCCGCGTCATAGGGAACCACCCGCCCGTCCTGGAGAACGATGTGCCGGGCCACCGGGTCGATGGCCGACACCGTGCCCCGGACAAAGGCCCCTCCGGGCCGGTTCAGCCTGGCGGCAATGGGGAAGCGCAGCTCGGACAGGGCGTAGCGGCCGGCCAAAAGGCCCGGCCCCATGCCGGAATAGGCCAGGTACGGCCCCGGGGCGATGCACAGGATGTCGATGCCGGCCGCCTGGAAATCGGCCAGCCGGGCCAGGACCGGCAGATGGACATGGCCGCCGCCGGCCAGGATGAGGCGTTTTGGGCGCATGGCCTGTTCTACGCCAAGGGAGCGGCCACGGGAAGATGGGCGGGGAAAATCGTTTGGGGCGTTAGGAGAAAAGGGGCGGGGAAAGTCTGCGGCGGCCAAGGGGCGCGGCCCTTGGCCCGCCCTTGGGCCAGGCCGGGTCAGTGGCTGGTCGGCCTCGGTTCCGGGCAGGGCCGTTTGGGGACCGGCCCTGCCCTGTCGGAGTGCGGCACGGGCTCGAAAACCCGGGCGGCACGCCAGGAATCGCCAGGCCGCAGCCTCAGTTGAAGCGGCTCAGTCTTCGGTCCCGGGCGGCAGGCAGCCCAGGCGGTGCAGTTCGGCCATGATGGATTTTTCGTCCACCGGCTTTTGCAGAAACGAGGTCGCCCCGCCAAGATACATGGCATTGTGGGTGTCCTCGCCGTCTTCGAGCACCGAGGTGATGACCACCTTGCAGCAGGTGTCCTGGGTGAGGCCGAAATCTTTTTCGATTTCGCGGATTTCCTTGAGCGCCCGGGGACCGTCGATGACCGGCATGAGCAGGTCCATGAAGACCAGCCCGTAGGGCTTGCCGTCTTCCAGGGCCTTCTGGAAGACCATGATGGCGTCCTCGCCGTTCACGGCGGCGTCGCACTGTGCGTAAGGGTGCAGAATGTATTCAAGAAAGCTTCTGCTGTAAAAATCGTCATCGACAATAAGCGCCCTCATGATTCCTCCGGCGGGGTGGATGTGCGGGAAACGTCGAGGGTTGATGATAGACGGCCGACTGGTTTTCTAGCGGTCGCCCGCCCTACCTGTCAAGGAGAGCTAACTTCTAGTCGTTTTTAAGAATCGTCGAGTAATTACCGGCACAGTGGCAATCCGTGTCGTAGCGGCGCACGTAATCGAGCCGGCTGCGCAGACAGCTCACCACCCCGTCCCGGAAGACCACCCATATTCGGCCGTAGCTGGCGCAGAGATAGCTCTCCGGTCCAAGGACGGCCTGTTTGACCGTGGCCGGATTGCCGAGCAGCTCCTTGACCTGGGTAATCGACATGCCCGGCATCAGCCGCCGCTCGGCAAAGGCGGCGTCCTCACGCATGTCGTGCTCCATTTCCCTGGCCCGGAATTCGCGGTCCGCGCCAAAGGGCACGGCAGCCATGCGGGCCTCGCCGGCCTGCCGGTCGCGCACCGCGGTTTCAGCCAGGGCGGCGGCGCGCAGTTCGGGATTGCCGGCAAAGGCGGCCAGCCGCTGCTCCAGCGTGCCGGGTTCGATCTCGGCCCGAAGGGTCAGGCGCACGGCCAGCCCGTCAGGCGTCGGGCGCACCTCCTCGTCGGCCACGGACACGGTCAGCAGGCTGTCGGCAAAGGCCCGCAGGTCAGGCGGCGCCACTTTGGTCCGGGCCACGGCCGGATCAGCCCCGAGCTGGGCCGCGGCATTGTCGAGCAGCCGGCCCCGGGCCTGATAGCGGCACAGCCGCTTGGCCTGGCCCTGGTCGATGTGGGGACCGTAGAAGCAGGTGGTGGCGGCGGACAGGACCCGGGCGTCGGAAACCTGACGCCGCACTTCCGGGCTGTCCGGGCCGGGGGCGGTTGGCTCAGGCCCGGCCGGGGCCGGTTGCCGGGACGCCGGCGCAGCCGACAGGCCGGGCTGCGCCTCCGGCGGCGGCCCATAGGTCGATGCCGCCGGCCGCCTGTTCGTCCGGAACGTGTCTTGGGCCAGGACCGGAAATGACAGGCCGGCAATGGCCAGCAGCCCGGCCAGGAGTGTGAAAAACGGTTTGGGCATGGCGCCTTCCTGGGTTTGCCGGATGGGCAAGCAAAAATGGTTCCAAGAGGGTTTTTGAAGAGGTTTTACGTGGAAGAGGCCTCCGGCGGCCGGGAGAACGGGGGAAGCGGGAGAATGCCTCCGGCGGCCAAAGGGACTGACACCCTTTGGAAACCCACAAGGGGTGCATGTGATCTGACCCGGCGCGCCGTCACGTCGACGAGCGGAAGTCGCGCAGGAAAAGGGGCCGGGGTCGTAACCGTTGCTGCTCGCGCGCTTGTTGCCGCGCCCGTTTGCCCGTCCCTGAAGCCACTGTCGGTTCCTGCGGCACAGTGCAAAAAAAGGCGCGACCGGTTTCCCGGCCGCGCCTTTTGCGCTTGCGCAAAGCCCCGGGCAGGCGGGCTACTTCTTGGCCGGCACGTGGCAGTCGCCGCAGGTGACCGGACCCTTCTTCTTGTCCATGTGGCAGCCCATGCACTGGCGGTGAAAGGCCCGCATGAGCGGCGTCTTGCCGGGCGCGGCCACGGCGGTGTGGCAATCCGAGCAGGGGATGCCCGCGGTGTCGGCGCTGGGGTCGCGCTTGCCGTCTTTTTCGCCGTGGTGGCAGGCCGTGCAGTCGGACAGCCCGGCTTTTTCGTTATGGGCGTCGTGGGCAAAGGCCGCCGGCGGCCGGGTGGTTTTTTTAAACCCTTCGGTCGGCACGGTGGTCATGTCCTGCTGGCTCATGGCCGGAGCCGCCAGGAGGACGGCGGCGACAAGGACCAGCAGCGCCAGGGGCATAAGGGGTGATCGTTTCATGTCGGTTTCTCCTGCGCGCCGGGTTACTCGGCCTCGGGCTTCTCCATGAGTTCATAGATGAGGTCGCCCAGGAACTTGGTGTGCATTTCCAGGCCGAACTTGCTGATGATATCGTCCAGGCCGCCATGGCAGTTGTGGCAGGGGGCGATGCACCAGTGGACGCCGGTGGCCTTGAGCTGTTCGGCCTTGATGGAGTTGCCGACGATGCGGACATTTTTAAACGGAGGCCCGCAGTTGATGACGCCGCCGCCGGCGCAGCAGCACAGGTTGTGCTCGCGGTTGGGGGACATCTCCACCACGTTGTCGCACAGGAAGTGGACCACCTCGCGCAGCTTGTCCATGAGGCCGCGGCCCCGGATGATGTTGCAGGGGTCATGGATGGTGACGGGGTCGGCAAACTTGTGGGTCAGCTTGATGCGGCCTTCCTGGATGAGCTGCCAGAAGAATTCCACGGAGTGGACCACCGGCACGGGATGCCATTTCCAGCCGAGCCAGCGGTTGCCGACGTCGTAGACGGCCCGGAAGGCGTGGCCGCACTCGCCCATGACGATGCGCTTGACGCGCAACCGCTGGGCCGCTTCGTAATGGGCGCGCTCGATTCTGGCCATGATTTCCGAGTCGCCGGTGAACATGGCCATGTTGGAGTTGTCCCAGCCCGGGGTGGCGGGCATGGTCCAGGATACGCCGGCGGCGTGGAAGATGGCCGCTGCCTGATAGATGAGCTGGGTGCGGAACTTGGGTTCCGGGGCGATGACGGAGTACATGAAGTCCGCGCCCTCGACATCGAGCGGAATGCGCAGCCCCGGGAATTCCTCGCGGGCTTCCTCTTCCTGCCACTGCAGGGTGTCGGGCCATTCGTCGTCCTTGACCCACATCTGGTTCATGGTGGCCGAGTGGCTGTGGGCGGTGTCCTGGATGTACTGGGGGGTGACGCCGAGCTTGTGGCACAGGCGTCTGACGACGCTTATGATGTAGCCGGTGTCGATGCCCAGCGGACAGTAGTGGATGCAGCGGCGGCAGAGGTTGCACTCGGTATAGGCGACCTGGGCGCATTGGTAGATCAGTGCGGGATCGACCTTGCCGTCGTTGTCAAACAACCGCCACATGGTCTGGCTGACCTTGGCCACCGGGGTGTAGCTCGGGTCTTTGTGCGACAGGTAATAGTGGCAGGCCTTGGCGCACATGCCGCAGCGCACGCAGGTTTCCATGTAGGTCTTCATCCGCGCGCCGCATTCGCCGGCCACGAGTTCCTTGAAGACTTTCTGTATTTTTTCCGGGGTCAGGCGGTCGACGCCGCGTCTGAGCCCCACGTCCTCGATAAGACGATCGGCAATGGTGTTCATGACATCCTCCGGCGGTTACCAGTCCTTGGCGTGTCTGACGGACCCGAATTCCGAGGCGATGTAGCCGCGGCTGAAAAATCCGAACAGCATGTGGGAAAGCCTCGTGAACGGGATGGCGACGAGCATGGCCTCGCCGCACAGGATGTGCAGCGTGGTCACGACGAGGTTGTCGCCGATACGGTGATAGGCCAGGACGCCGGTCAGAAAGGTCGCGCCGACCAGGGCCAGCACCAGCCAGTCGTGGGTGCGGGTGATGAAGCGGACTTCCGGGACGGCCAGACGCCGCCACAGGAAGTAGAGGCAGGCGAGAACGACAACGATGGACAAGGCGTCGGCCACGTCGCCCGGCAGGGCCGGCCAGGACCAGCCGCGGAAGGTGTCGAACAGGGCGATATGGCCCATGAGGAACAGGGGCACCAGGAACAGGCAGATGTGGAAGGCAAAGGTGACAACGGTGATGCCGGGGTTTTCCCGCCACCCGAGCGCCCCGAACGGGGTGATCCAGTGGGCCAGGGATTTCAGGGCATGGGGCCAGCTGATGTAGGCCACAAACGAGGCGTCTTTTTTGAACGCCAGGGCGCGCATGGCCATGAGCCGGTAGGCCGAGCCGAGGATGAACAGGGCAAACGCCAGCCAAGCCAGGGGGCCGACGGCGAGATCAAACAGGGCGTGCATGGAGAACCTCCTAGCCGGTGAAGGCGGCGACCGGGGCCACGATGCGGTGACACTTGCCATCAGCCACGGCCCGGATGAGCACATGGGTGCCGTCCGGGGAAAAGGCCGGGGCAAAACACTTGTCAAAGCTCTTGGGATAGGCCTTGCCGTCCACCACCACGGTCTGACGGCCGGCTTTCTCCACGGCCACGGCCAGATGGGCGGCGTCAGGGCTCCATACCGGGGGGAAGGCCATGTCGTAGCGGCCGTCCCAGACCTTGCCGTCGCACAGGATGGCGAAATCCGTATTGTGGTTGCTGGCCAGGGCGGCGAAGCGGTTGCCCACCGGGCTCGGGGTCAGGTCGGTCACCACCGGGAAGACGATGCCCCAGGGGGTGTTGTCCACCACCACGGTGAAGTCGCCGAAGCTGACGGCGGCGATGGCCGCGAGCTTGGATCCGTCGGGCGAAAAGGCCTGATGCCACAGTTGGCCGTAGCGGATGTCCCAGGCCATGGCGTCGTCAATGGCCATGCCCCAGGCTCCGGCCTTGCGCACCGGTGCAGCCACCGCTCCCGTGGCCGGGTTGAACACCGGGCCCCAGGCGCAGGCATAGGAGCCGGTCCAGGCCTTGCCGTTGACGGCAATGGAATAGTCGTACAGAGAGCGGCGGATGGTTGTGGCGACATTTTTCCCGGCCGGATCAAAGGTCGGAGCCCAGCAGTTGACGAAAATCGAGTCCCAGGCCACTCCATTTACGGCCACGCTGAAAATGCCTTCCTGGAAGGCCGCGATGTCGGCCTGGGCCGGGGCCTTGACCTGGACCACGGCGGCGGAGGCGGCTCCGTCACGCGAGAGCGTCACCTGGTTGGCGTTGTCGAAGAGTTCTTCCCAGGGCGTGCCGTTGATGGACAGGCCGTACTTGCCGTCCTGCTGGATCGGCGCGGCAATGATGTCGCCTTTGGCCGAGAAGAGCGTGTTCCAGATGTAGGCGTACTGCTCTTCCCAGGGTTCGCCGTCCACCACCATGGTCCATTCGCCGTCGGTCTGGCCAAGGACCGTCAGGCGGCCATCGGGCGAAAACCGGGGATACCAAACCTTGTCAAAGGTCGCTTCCCAGACTTCGCCGTTGACCGCCACGGAAAACGCGGGATCAGGCAGGGCTGCGACCATGGCCACGCGCTCGCCGTCGGGCGAGACGTGGGGTTCCTCCAACCATTCGTATTCACGGGAGCATTGCCGCATATCGTCGAGAACGACGCGGGCGCCCGGCGTGAAATCCCAGGACTGCGCGAAGGACATATCGACCTCCTTGACGGGTGGAAGGCACACAGGGCAGGCGTCCGGGATCGCACACCCTGGCTAGGGAAACAGACATTGTGAACTCCCGCACGTTAGTCACGATTTGCCGACGAAGTCAAGGGGGCATTTTTTAAATACATCTAGTAAAACTGCGGGATATGACGCTCCAAGGTAGGAAATTCCACCATGCGAAGACCGGGATTACTCTCCTTCTCCGATCAAATTGGTGCGGTCTTGGCCGCCCCTGTGCTCCTGGCGCTGCTGCTCACCGCCGTCCCCCAGGTCGTCCGGGCCGCCGCCCCCGAACCCTGGCTGCCGCCGGCCCGGCCCGAGGCCGCGCCCCTGCCGCGGTCGGCCCGG
>NZ_MLBG01000039.1 GCF_001936595.1 Desulfovibrio sp. DV | reverse complement strand
ACCCACACCGACACCCGGGCCGGAGCCTCGCGCCTGGGGATGCCCCTGCCCTTTACCCTGCGCGAACTGGCGGCCATCCTTTCGGGACGCCTGGGCGAACTGGCCCCGTCCCGCTATGCTGCTGCCAAAAAAGTCAGCGACGGCTACGAGTACGCCTTTTCCAGCGATCCCCGCCTGTCGAGTCTCACCCTTGACTTCCAGGGAAAACCGCGACATCTGACCGGCCGCGGCATTGAACCCTGGCAGGTCGCCTTTGAAGACGACGAGGCCGTACCCGGCGTAGCCCTGCCTGTCGCCAGACGGCTTGTCCTGACCACGCCGGGCGGCGCGATGCTCACCCTTCGCGTCAAGACCATCCAGCCGCGCCCGACCCCCTACCCCGGGGCCGATCTTGAACTGCCTGTCCCGCCCAATGTTGCCGTGCGCCCCCTTGACGCAGCCGGGGACGGGAACCTTTTGCCGGACCTCTAAACCGCCCCACGGCGACCGGATTGCCCAGCCATGACGACCATGCCCAAGACCATTTTCATCGGTTCCGACCATGCCGGCCTGGAACTCAAGGCCATGCTTGCCGCCCATGCCGCCGCCGCCGGCCATACCGTTGTCGACCTTGGTCCGAGCGAGGCCAAAAGTGTTGATTATCCCGATTTCGCCAAGGCGGTCTGCGCCAAGGTGCTTAAGACCCCGGGCAGCGCCGGTATTTTGGTGTGCGGCACCGGCATCGGCATGTCCATGGCCGCCAACCGCATTCCCGGCATCCGGGCCGCCCTTTGCGTCAACGAGTACCTGGCCCGCATGACCCGGTTGCACAATGACGCCAATGTCCTGTGCCTGGGCGAACGCGTCATCGGCCAGGGACTGGCCGCCTCCATTGCCGACGTCTTCCTGGATACGGCTTTCGAGGGCGGCCGGCATCAACGCCGCGTGGACCTGATCGAAACCTGCTGTCCGGCCCTGGACGCCTGAACCATCAACCTGCCCCCTGTGAGGATACCCTCCATGACCACCACCGCCATCGACGCCAAGGCCGTCAACACCATCAAAGGCCTCATCATGGACGCCACCCACAAGGCCAACTCCGGCCATCCGGGAGGAGCCATGTCTTCGGCCGATATGGCGTATGTGCTTTTCAAGGATTATCTGCGCTTCGACCCGGCCGATCCCCAGTGGTTCGCCCGCGACCGGTTCGTCCTGTCCGCCGGCCACGAGTCCATGCTGCTCTATACCCTGCTCCATCTGCGCGGCCTTCTCACCATGGAAGACCTGCAGCGTTTCCGGCAGTTCGGCAGCAAGACCCCTGGGCACCCGGAAAATTACGAAACCCCGGGCGTCGAGTGCACCACCGGCCCCTTGGGCCAGGGTTTTTCCATGGCTGTCGGCATGGGCGTGGCTGAGGCCATGCTGCGGGAACGCCTGGGTGACGACATCGCCGGCCATTACACTTACGTCCTGTCCTCCGACGGCGACGTCCAGACCCCGGTGTTCCAGGGTTCCGCCGCCCTGGCCGGTCTCTGGGGCCTGGGCCGGCTCATTGTCCTTTTGGACAAGAACCAGATCCAGCTCTCCGGTCCCGTGGCCATCTGCGACCACACCGACTACAAGAAACTCTTCGAGTCCATGGGCTGGCATGTCGTCGAGATTGAGGGCCACGACCATGACGCCATCCACGCCGCCCTGGACGCCGCCCGGGCCGAGACCAGCCGGCCGTCCATGATCATCGGCCATACCACCATCGCCAAAGGCGCCTGCACCATGGAAGGCGACTCCGCTTCCCACGGTGCGCCCTTTTCCGAAAGCGAGATCAAGGCCACGAAAAAACTTCTGGGCCTGCCCGAAGACAAGGCGTTTTATCTGCCCCCCGAAGTCGGCCAGCACTTCCGCACCCGCTACCCGGAACTGACCGCCGAGCGTCAGGCCTGGAACAAGGCCCTGGAAGCCAAACTCGCTTCCGATGCCGCCTTCGAGGATCTGTGGCGTCAGGCCAAGCGCGCTCCGGGCAACCGCACCTTCCCCTGGCCGACCTTTGATCCGGCCAAGTCCATGGCCACCCGTTCCGCCTGGGGTGCGGCCTTAAACGCCATCACCGACCCGCTGCCGCTCCTTGTCGGCGGTTCGGCCGACCTCGATCCGTCCAACCAGACCGAAAAATTCCGCAAGGCCACCGGCGTCTTCAGCCCGGAAAATCCCCTCGGCCGCACCCTGTGCTTTGGCGTTCGCGAGTTCCCCATGGGAGCCATCGTCAACGGCATCGTGCTCCACGGCGGACTCATGGCCTTCGGGGCCACCTTCCTCATCTTCTCGGATTATGAGCGAAACGCCCTGCGCATGGCCGCCCTCCAGCGCATTCCGGCCCTGCATGTCTTCACCCACGACTCCTTCTACGTCGGCGAAGACGGCCCCACCCACGAACCCATCGAACAAACCAGTTCGTTGCGCCTTATTCCCAACATGCTGGTCATGCGTCCGGCCGACGCCAATGAGACCTGCGCCTGCCTGCAGGTGGCCCTGACCCGGACCAACCGGCCCACCTGCCTGCTCTTGACCCGCCAGAACCTGCCCGTCCTCGACCATGCCGTCTATCCGGGGCTGGCCGAAGGTGTGACCCGGGGCGGTTACGTGCTCGTCGAGGCGGCCGGCGGCAAGCCCGATATGATCCTGCTGGCTTCCGGCTCGGAAGTCTCCCTGGCCATGGCCGCAGCCAAGCTGCTGCCCGATCTGGCCATCCGCATTGTCAGCATCCCCTGCATGGAGCTTTTCAACGAGCAGCCCGAAGACTACAAAAAATCCGTGCTGCCGCCGGAAGTCTCCTTCCGCTTCGCCACCGAAGCCGGCCGTCCGGAACTGTGGTGCCAGTACACCGGCACCATGGATCGGATTCACGGCATCTCCCACTTCGGCGCGTCGGCTCCGGCCGAAAAGCTGGCCGAGGCCTATGGATTCACGCCTCCGGCCCTGGCCGCGGCCATCCGTAAAGCCTGGGACAACAAGTAGCCACGCCGGCGGGGCAATCCCCGCCGGCTCGTCAGTGATGCGGCCCCGCAAGCTTTGGCTTGCGGGGCCGTTTGGAATCACGGCCCGCCCGTTCGTGCCAATGGGCCAAAGCGGGCCTGCCATCCTCTTCCTCTTCTTGAAAGGAGCCATGTCCATGGAAGCGCCGGACAGAAATCTCGGGCTGGATCTTGTGCGGGTGACCGAAGCGGCGGCACTCAGTTCCTCGCGCTGGCTTGGCCGGGGCGATAAAAACGCCGGAGACCAGGCCGCTGTGGATGCCATGCGCCTGTCGTTTAACACGCTGCCCATTGACGGCGTCATCATCATCGGCGAAGGTGAAAAAGACGAAGCCCCCATGCTCTATAACGGCGAGCGGGTGGGCAGTGGCCAGGGCCATGCCGTGGACGTGGCCGTCGATCCGGTGGAAGGCACCAACCTGCTCGCCTACGGCCGCCCCAACGCCATCTCCGTGGTCGGCATCGCCCCGCGCGGCTCCATGTTCAATCCCGGTCCCAGCTACTACATGCAAAAGCTGGTGGTGCCGCCCCAGGCCAAAGACGTGGCCGATCTCGACGCCCCGGTCGGCGACAATCTCAGAAACATCGCCAAGGCCCTTGGCAAGGACCTCGACGATCTGGTGGTCTTTGTCCTGGACAAACCGCGCCATAAGACGTTGATCCAGGAAATCCGGGCCGTTGGCGCGCGCATCCAGCTCCACACTGATGGCGATGTAGCCGGCTCGCTCATGGCCGTGGACCCGGAAAACGTTGTGGATGTGATGTTCGGTACCGGCGGCACCCCTGAAGGCGTGCTCACGGCCTGCGCCATCCGCGCCCTGGGCGGCCGGCTGCTGGCCCGGCTCGATCCCCAGTCCGAAGCCGAAACCCAGGCCCTGGTCGAAGCCGGCATCAACTGCAGCCAGATTTTCACCGAGGAAACGCTGGTGCGCAGCGACGACACCTACTTCGCCGCCACCGGCATTTCCGGCGGCACCTTCCTCGACGGCGTCGAATTCACCGGAACCCACGCCGTCACCCGTTCGCTCGTCATGCGCGGCAAGACCGGCACCATGCGCCGCATCGAAACGCGCATCCGCCTGGACAAACTTATGGAAATAAGCGCGGTTAAATACGATTAGTGCGGGGAGGAAAGGCAGGAAGAGTGCCTCCGGCGGCCAAAGGGCACTGCCCTTTGGAAACCCACCTGGAGGGAAGTGAGACTTTACTGTTTGCAATGGGCCGGCCGGATCATGTCCGGCCGGCCCGCTGTATTCAAAGGCACCCGCTGCCGCATGCCGTACGCCTCCTAGAGATACCGGTCCGGTTTGGCCAGATACGACCGCACGTAATCGGCCACACCCTCTTCGAGGGGCAGAAACGGCTGATCATAGCCCGCCAGACGCAACCGATCCATTTTCGCTTCGGTCAAATACTGATATTTGTCGCGGATGGCCTCGGGCATGGGGATGTAATCCACGGCAATGGCCCGCTCCATGGCGGAAAAGACCGCTGCCGCCAGATCATTCCAGGTCCTGGCCGTGCCGCAGCCGACATTGTACAGTCCGCCCGCCTCGGGATGTTCCAAGAGCCACAGCATCACTGCCACGGCATCCTTGACGTACAAAAAATCCCGCTTCTGACCGCCGTCCGCATACTCGGCCCGGTGCGACTTGAAAAGCGACAGGCGGCCTGTTTTGCGGATCTGGGCAAAAGACTTGCAGACAACTGACCGCATATCGCCCTTGTGGTACTCGTTTGGGCCGTAGACATTAAAAAATTTGAGGCTGGCCAGCTTGTCCAAAAGCCCTTCGCGCCTGGCCCACAGATCAAACAGATGCTTGGAATAGCCGTACATATTCAGCGGCCGAAGCGTTTCCAGGGTGTTCGCCTCGTCGTCAAAGCCAAGGGTGCCGTCGCCGTAGGTGGCCGCCGACGAGGCCACGATGAGCCGCGCCCCGGCCGCAAGAGCATAGCGGGCCACGGCCTTGGTATAGGCCACGTTGTTGCGCATGAGATACTCGGCATCCGTCTCGGTCGTGGCCGAGCACGCCCCGAGATGCACGACCGCCGTCACGCCAAAGGGATCGTCGCCGCCGGCAATGGCCGCCAGAAACGCATCCTTGTGCAGATAGTCGGCAAACCGGCGGTTGACGAGATTTTTCCACTTCTCGCCATGCCCCAGGTTGTCCACCACCAAAATGTCGTCCCGCCCGGCGACATTAAGCCCCCACACCAGGGCGCTGCCCAGAAAGCCGGCCCCGCCGGTGACGATGATCATGCCCGTCTCCCTTGCCAAAAATGCCTAAAATGTTCACAACCGCCTTCTGCGTAACACAGGCCCCAAACGGCCGCCAAGTCGCTTCCCTGCCCTGGCGGGGACCGCTCCCGGGACACCGTCCCCAGGGGAAGGAGAACATCATGCTTGCCATTTTGGACTACAAGGCCGGAAACCAGACCAGCGTCCAACGCGCCCTGGACCACCTCGGCATCGCCTGTCGCATAACCGCCGATCCGGCCGTCATCGCCGATGCCTCGGGCATCATCTTCCCCGGCGTCGGAGCCGCCGGCCAGGCCATGCGCGAACTGACCACCACCGGGCTTGATGCGCTTTTATCAGAGCAGGTCGCAGCCGCAAAGCCCCTGCTCGGCATCTGCGTCGGCTGCCAGATCCTGCTTGATTATAGCGCTGAAAACGACACCAAGGCCCTGGGCATCGTGCCCGGACAATGCGCCATGTTCAGTGCCGCCTTGACCGACGAGGACGACATGCCCATCCGCATCCCCCACATGGGCTGGAACCAGGTGCGCCTGGCCAAAACCTGCGAACTCTTCGACGGCATCGCCCCGGAAGCGGAATTCTATTTCGTCCACAGCTACTACCCCGTGCCAAGCCCCGAATACGTCATCGGCGTCACCCGCTATGGCCTGGACTTCTGCTCGGTCCACGGCCGGCAAGGCCTGTGGGCCGTGCAGTTTCACCCGGAAAAAAGCGGCCGTCCGGGACTCGCCCTGCTGCGCAATTTCGCCGCCTACTGCCGGGAGGCCTAAGACCATGCTCTCCAAACGCATCATCCCCTGCCTCGACGTCCGTGACGGCAAGCTCACCAAGGGCATCAAATTCAAAGGCAACGTCGATATCGGCGATCCCGTGGAGACCGCCCGCCTCTACTACGAAGCCGGAGCCGACGAACTGGTCTTTTACGACATCACCGCCTCCAGCGAAGGCCGTGGCATCATGCTCGATGTCGTGGACCGGGTGGCCCGGGAAATATTCATCCCCTTCTCCGTCGGCGGCGGCATCTCCACCGTCGAAGACATGCGGGCGGTCCTCCTTGCCGGCGCGGAAAAAATCTCGGTCAACTCCGCTGCCGTCAAAAATCCCGACATCATAAGCCAGGGCGCCGCCGCCTTTGGCTCCCAGTGCGTGGTCGTTGGCATGGACGTCAAACAGGTTCCCGTTTCGGAACTGATCCCGTCGGGTTATGAAATCGTCATCCACGGCGGCCGCAAAGCCATGGGCCTCGACGCCCTGGAATGGGCCAAAACCGTCGAGGCGCTGGGCGCCGGCGAAATCTGCTGCAACTCCATCGATGCCGACGGAGCCAAGACCGGCTACGAACTGAACCTCACCCGGCTTATTGCCGAAGCCGTCACCATCCCGGTCATCGCCTCGGGCGGAGCCGGCAACCCCGACCACATGGCCGACGCCGTCAGCATCGGCAAAGCCTCGGCCGCCCTTATCGCCTCCATCGTCCACTACGGGGAATACTCCATCAAGCAGTGCAAAGACCACATGGCCACCCGCGGCATCAAGGTCAGGAATATCTGGTAAAGCAGGAATGAAGAGCCGGGCGCTGCCCTGGACCCGCCTTTGATTTTCGGCTCGGTGTCGGTCGGTCCCGCTCCAACGAAATGCGGCCCGGAGGTCTGGCGCAAGGCTTTGATTGCGTCAGACCTCCGGGCCGCTGGCGAGTTGCTGACGCCGGCACTGCCAACCGCTTCCCCCATCGAGGGGTCCGGGGGGATCATCCCCCCGGTGGGGCCTGGGGCAACGCCCCAGTCTTCGTCTTCTCTTCCCCTTCACCCCAATCCCGCCCTACGCCCCCTTGGGCGCATCGCTCTTCGGGCACGACGCACGCAGATGGCAGACGGCGCAGCCACCGGCGTAGGGGTCGTGGGTCATGACGGCGAACTGGACGCTGACGTTGCCGGTTTCGTTCCAGACCAGTCCCAGGCGTTCGATACGGCGTTTGAGGTCGCGGTCCGGGGTGGGCAGCGGCGCGCAGGCTCCGGCCTCGATTTCGGGCACCTGCTGGGCTGCGGCGGCCATGACCATGGTCACGGCGAGGTTATGCAGGGCAAATCCTTCGGAGGGTGAGCGCGCCCAGGCTTCTTCGACGAGTCCTTCGGCGGCGGGTTCCAGAAAGAAAAGGACGACCCCCTGTTTGGAGCCGGTGGTGGCGAAGCGGTAGCCCTTCAAGTGTTCCTTGAAGGTTTCCCAGTGTTGTTCGCACAGGTCGCAGACCTGCTGTTCGACTTTGGGGGTTCCGGCGACCCGCAGATAAAGGAACAGGTCGAAGTCTGGATTGGGGGACAGTTTTTCCGCGTTGAGCTTGCCCAAGACATCCTCCCGAAACGGTTTTGCCCGGGTGTAGCCCAGGCCGGGCCTGACCTCAAGGCCGGTGTTGCGACAAATTCCGACAGGGGGAGTAAAAAACATACCGGGGGAGTTGCCACAACGGCATATCCATCATACGGTGTCTTGGACTTGTCTTTGCCTTTCATTTTTATTGAACTACCTTTAGAATCCGAATTTATTGCTCATTTTGTGAACGGCTTCCAGGGGGCGGTCGACTTTCTTGGTTGATCGGCTTGGTGAATCGCGTTCCAGACCACTTCAGCACGAGGAGTACCCATGGCATCCCAGCTTCGGTTATCCACTAAGCTTATCCTTGCATTCAGTTTACTTATCCTCGTGCAAATCACTGGCAATGCTGTTTCCATAACAATGCTTGGAAAAATTGATGCTGTCGTCTCAGATTTGGAAGGAAATTGGCTTCCAAGCATAGACAACATTTCGCTTATAAACAATCAGTTCCAATCTTACCGACGTTTTGAATTGCTCCATGTCCTCTCAACCAGTAAAGAAGGCATGCGTGGTTACGATAATGAACTGGAAAAAAATTCAGAATCCCTGTACAAAATGATGAGTAAATATGAAAAACTCATCAGCACAAATGAAGAAAGACAAATATACAAGGATTTTGAGAGGAAAGTCAGCCAGTATATGGTCGTTTCCAAGAAACTCACGGATCTGTCCAGAAAAAATCAAAACGAAGAAGCCAAAGTCCTGGCAGAAGGTGAATCCCGCACGATCTTTTTTGCGGCTCTTGCGGATATGAACAAACTTGTTGCGATCAACCGGGATGGAGGCGCCGCCTCGGCGCTTGCTGGCCGTGCCGCCTATTCCCTGGGTAAAATCACGATCGTTTCGATTCTGATCGGCGCAACACTCCTCGGTGTCATGGTCTGCGTGTTTATTATTCGAGGTGTCAACAAGCAGCTTGGCGAAGACCCGGGGTATCTCCACGAGGTCGCCAGCCGAATCGCCGCCGGCGAGATGGACATCCGGTTCAGGGAGCACCATGGCGACGGCGGTGTGTTCGCCGTGCTCAAGCAGATGGTGGCCAACCTCAAACAAAAAATCGAGGAAGCTACGGCCACCTCGGCCCAGGCGGCCGACGAGGCTCGAAAGGCCCGTGAAGCCACGCAAGTGGCTGAGAAAGCAACTGCCGCAGCCGAAAGCGCCAAGGCCGAGGGGATGCTCCAGGCGGCCGACCGGCTCTCCTCGGTCGTGCATGTCATTTCCTCCGCCTCTGAGCAGCTTTCGGCCCAGGTCGAGCAATCGAGCCAGGGCGCGGAACACCAGTCCCACCGTCTGGCCGAAACAGCCACCGCCATGGAAGAAATGAACGCAACCGTGCTTGAGGTGGCCAGGAACGCCTCCCAGGCCACGGACACGGCTGAAAAAGCCAAGAGCATGGCCCAGGAAGGGGCGACTATCGTCGGCAAGGTGGTGTCCGGCATAGGCGAGGTGCAGACCCAGTCCCTGGAACTCAAATCCGACATGACGGTCCTTGGCAAACAGGCCGAGGACATCGGCCAGATCATGAACGTCATTTCCGACATTGCCGACCAGACCAACCTGCTGGCCTTAAATGCCGCCATCGAGGCGGCCCGGGCCGGCGATGCCGGTCGCGGATTTGCCGTTGTGGCCGACGAGGTGCGAAAGTTGGCCGAAAAAACCATGACCGCCACCAAGGAAGTCGGTGCGGCCATCCAGCAAATCCAAAACGGCACCCGCAAAAACATCGACAATGTGGATCGGACCGTCAAAACCATTGAAGACGCCACCGGGTTGGCCAAAGCCTCCGGCGAAGCCCTGACCCAAATCGTCAATTTCGTGGATCGCAGCACCGACCAGGTCCGGGCCATTGCCACGGCCTCCGAAGAGCAGTCTTCAGCCAGCGAAGAGATCAACCGTTCCGTGGAGGAGGTCAACCGCATCGCGGCCGAGACCATGGACGCCCTGCGCCAGTCGGCCCAGGCCGTGTCCGATTTGGCCCAGCAAGCCCAGGAACTGGGTTCCATGGTGCAGGAGATGCAAGGCGGCGGCTCAGGGGCCACGGCCGCCCTGCCCGCAGCCAAACGCCGCCGCGCCCTGACCTGATCGCGCACCGGCCCTGGCCCAACGAACGGGGGGAGCGATCCTCCCGTTTCTGTTTTTGCAAAATCGTCAATCCAAACCGCGCGGCATCCTTGGGACTTTTTTTGAAGGTGACAACAACAGCCGCGCTGTGTAGAAACTGGTCTGTGGCGGCTGTGAAATTCTCTTGTTCCGGCCAGCCTTCGACCTCGGATCGGCCCTCTATCGCATCATGCGCAGGCCCATATTCCCCATCACGACTACCCTCACTGAGGAGCCACTATGAGCACCACCGAAGCCCCCACCGGGGCCATCTTGCAGCGTGACCAGCAGACCTACGCCATCGTCCCCCGCACCCCTGTCGGGCTTATTTCTCCGGAAGTGCTGGAAGCCCTCAATCTCGTCGTCAAGAAATACGCCATCCCCATCGTCAAGATCACCTCGGGCCAGCGTCTGGCCCTGGTCGGCATCAAGCCTGAGGACGTGGACGCCATCTGGAAGGATTTGGGCACCGACGTGGGACAGGCCATGGAGCTGTGCGTCCATTTCGTCCAGGCCTGTCCGGGCACCAGCGTTTGCAAGTTCGGCGTCCAGGATTCGCTTGGGCTGGGCCTTGAAATGGAAAAGCTTTTTGTCGGACGCGATCTGCCGGGCAAGTTCAAGCTGTCGGTATCGGGTTGCCCGTTTTGCTGCTCCGAGAGCTTTGTCCGCGATCTGGGGGTACTCGGCAAGAAATCCGGCTGGACAGTCATCTTCGGCGGCCATCCCGGAGCCCGGCCGCGCATCGGCGACGTGGTGGCCGAGGACCTGACCCGGGAGCAGGTCATCGAACTCTCTGAAAAGCTCATCAGCTACTACGCCGCCAACGCCAAAAAACGCGAGCGGGCCGCCCGATTCGTCGAGCGCCTAGGCATCGAGGCCATCAAGCAGGCCGTTTTGAGCTGAAGCGCGGTATCCTGCAAGGCAACCGCCCTGGCCGAACGTTCGGCCGGGGCGGTTTTTTTTCAAACCGCGCGCATGGCGGCCGAACGGCGCAAGCGCTACTATGCGGCCTGAGCCGGTTGGGATGCCAGGGCAAAGCCGGGCCGATCATTTGCGAAAGAGAGAGCAGAGCGTGCCGTCAGGCGGCCTCAAGCAGTAACAATGCCGCAAGGAGGAACAGGTATGGCCACAGACTCAGGTTTTCTTGCAAACATTCCCGAACTTGAGACCCAAGACGACATCACCTCCTGGCTCGACAAAGAAGTTACCCGGATCAATGCACTGCAAATAAAGAGCCCTGACGCCGTCGAAGTATTTTCCATCACCTTGCATGACGCGAATCCTGAAAAACTGCCGCCAGACGCACGCACGATCACCCAATTCACCCTTGCCGTAGTCTTGGCGGATTGGGCGTGCTATGCCGACCCGGCCAACCGGGAGGGCTTCGTTTACTTAAAAGACGTATTCACAGTAGCCCCCGGTGGTTTTCGGCTATGGCTGGCAAGACTCGATGGCGAGTTCCTTCCTATCGGGTATACTGGCTTTCATCCCATTGCCCAGGACACATTCAATAGGCTTCAAAGAGCACCGGACAGCATCACAAACCGAAAACAGATACGGCCAGAGCCAGAGTCAATTTCTGGTGCAAATTATTATTACATCTACAATCTTGGAATCATAAAACAATTCCACAAAACAACAGCGAGCAGACTGCTGGTAAAAGAATTTTCCAATGATATTGCATCGAAAAATGCATGCGCCCTGGCGGCGATTGTCGTCTCACCAGACGGCCAACGCATTATTGAAAGATTCGGCTTGCACCAATCAGGCTTTATTACCCACGATGGGCAAAAGGAACTTGCGTACGTCAGGGACGACGTATCTGCTTCTTGTGATTGAAACAGATGTTCCGGCGTTTGCGAAGCAACCAAAAGGAAAGATGCCCGGCGGCCGGAGAAGTGAGAGAAGAGGCCGGGCGGCCAAAGGGACTGAGTCCCTTTGGGAACCCAAAAGGGGTGCGTGTGATCTGACCAGACGCGCCGTCAAGTCGACGAGTGGAAGTTGCACAAGAAAAGAAGAAAAATGGCCGGGGTCGTACCCCTTGCTGTTTGAGCTTGACGGGCAGCGCCGCTGCTGCGGCGGCGATGCCCGACTGAGAAGTTTTCTTTTTCCCGCTCCCTTCCACCGTCGCTGTAACGCCGTCCCCTTTACCCCTTTGGGGGGGCCGGGGGCCTCAGGCCCCCGGCCGCCGGAGGCATTCCCCCTCCTTCCCCTTCATTCCCCTTCATTCCCCCTCATTCCCACACGCTCCTGGCTCATAAAAATGAACAGGCGGCATGTCGCGGGGCGGGATCTGCGCCACCCGCGTGGCCGGACGGCCGAAGAGGAGCGCGGCGTAGCCCTGGTGCCCGGACGGGATGCCGAGGGCTGCGTTCACCGGTGGATGGGCGGCCAGGGCGAACATGAGATAGCCGCACCAGCAGGCTGCATAACCGGAAGCCATGGCTGCAATCTCCAGCCACGAGGCGGCAATGGTGGCATCAATCTCGGGGCTTATGCCGTCAATGGGCGCATGGGCCACGATGACATGGGGCGCGTGCCGGAAAATGACATCCTTGCCCCGCGCCGCTGCCCGGGCAGCACCGGCCAGATGCAGCCTGGCCGCCCGGGGCGAATCCGCCGCCACTTCCAGGCCGATCCAGTCGAGAACGAGCTGCCGGGCCGCGTCCATGCGCTCGGGGCCGTCCACCACCACATAGCCGACCTGACGCATGTTGTGGCCGGTCGGGGCGTGGCGCACCGCTTCGATCAGGGCCAGGATATCGTCCCGGGGGACAGGGGCCGGGTTGTAGGTCCGGCACGAACGCCTCGCCATGAGCAGATGGCGAAGCGAACCCGGGCTTGGAAACTCCTTGCGCCGGATCGGCTCGAAGGAGTCCGGAGGCAGCAAGGCATGGACAAAGGACTTGGTCGGGCAGGCGATGACGCAGTGGCCGCAGCGGATGCAGTGGGCTTCGCGCCCGGCCAGGGCCTGGGGCGGCTGGCCCGGAGTCCGCTGGCGCACCAGGCTGGCCGGACAGGCCGCGGCGCACAGACCGCAGCCGGTGCAGCCGTCGGTGACGGTGAAAAGTTCCATGCTGTTCCTTTATGACGGGATGGCTGGTGGCCTCTCGTAGCCCATGGCGGTCTGCCGGGCAAGGCCGCGGCCGGGCCGCTTACGGGAACCGAATGGCCACCATGGTGATATCGTCTTCCCGGGCGCGCCCTTCGCCAAAGGTCTCCAGGTCGCGGGCCACAAGTTCAAGAATCCGGGCCACCGGTTTCTCGGTATTGTTTCGCAGGAGATCAAGCAGCCGGCGTTTGCCGAACATCCGGTTGTCCCTGCCAGCTGTCTCCCAGATGCCGTCGGTGCCGATGAAAACGAGACCGCTGACCGGCCAGGGACCCGTTTCGGCCACATACCGGTAGCCTTCCACCACGCCAAGCGGGAGGCCGCGGCCGCCCAATTCCGACACTGAATCCTCTGCGGCGTATACCACCATGGCCGGATCGTGGCCGGCCCGGACCCAGCGCAACCGTTTGGCCACGGTGTCGATTTCCAGATAAAACAGCGTCAGGAATCGGCCGGTGCCGTAGACATCCTCGGCCACCCGGGAATTGACGGCGCTGACCACAGCCCCCGGATCATCATACATGGCCGCAGCCATGCGCACGGTGGCCCGGGCCGAGGCCATCAGCAGGGCCGGACCCACGCCATGGCCGGCCACGTCGGCCACCACCACGACGGTCCTGCCGCGCCCCAGCTCAATGAAATCGTAATAATCACCGCCGGTCTCGTCGCAGTAATCGCTCGACGCCGCGATATCGAGGCCCGGGATCGCGGGCGGAGCAGCGGGGAGGAGATTTCGCTGCACATCCTCGGCCACCTTGAGGGCGTCGAGCAGGGCCAGCCGGTGCGACAACCCGAGGATCATGGCATTGGCCTCGGCCGCAATCAGTCCGAACTCGTCGGATGTGGCCACAGGCAGCCGCACGCCAAGATCCCCCAGGCGCACCCGGGCCAGACCCTGGGTGATGGTGCCAAACAGCAGTTTCAAATTACCGGCATACAGCAGAATCAACCGGGAAACAAAGGCCAGCAGCACGGCCATGACAAAGGCTATTTCGAGAATGACCGACTCCCTGGCCCGGGCCAGCACGGCAGGGTCGCGCTCAAGGCCCGACAGCCAGGCCACGTCCCCGGCCCAGATCAGCCCGAAAAGGCCCATGAGCAGGCTCGCGGCCGCAGCGGCCATGAGCAGAAACCGCCGGGTCAGGCTGCGCAACCGGCGCGGCCGGTCCGCCGGCGGCTCCACGGCATCCCTGGCCCGCAGCACCAGCGTGCGAAGCCGCAGCAGCGCGCCCTCAAGGCCGAGATAAAACCCGGCCGCAAGCGACCCGAGAACGAGTTTCCAGCCGGAAACCCAAAGGAAACCGATGCGGGCCTCCATGCCAAGGCCGGCCAGCAACCCGGCCAACAGACAGGCCCCCATCTCCAGCATGAACTGCCGCGACGGCTGGTCGTTGTCAGCGGCAGCCAGGATGAAACGGCGGGTGAAATACCCCCTAAACGCCAGGGGCACGGCAAAGGAAACGGCCAGCATGGCCCCCAGAGACACGGGGGGCACGGCTTCGATGAAGGGTCAGACCTGGCCGCCGTAGGCGGTCAGGAGGACCACGACGCCAAGATAGCGGACGGCAACGGCCAGGGAACCGGGCATGGTCTGATTTGCGTTCATGTTTCCGTCATGCCTGAAGGGCGCATGGGTGGCAATGCCCGCTTCGGACAGGCGTCAGGGCCGGCATGCCCCACACCCGCACGCATGGAACACGAACGGCGGCCCGGGTCCGGATGGAAAAACCATCCGGACCCGGGCCGCCGCAGATTCGAAATACCGGCAGGGCAGCCCCCCGGACAGACTGTTCTAGCTGGTTTTTTTCTTGGCTCCGTCCAGGACGTGGCGATCCTTGGCCGGCAGCACGTTTTTGCGCAGACGGATGGACAAGGGTGTGACTTCCACCATCTCGTCCTCGCGCACGAAGTGCAGCGCCCGCTCCAGGGTCATGGGCAGGACCGGGGTGAGAATGACATGTTCATCCTTGCCGGAAGCCCGCATGTTGGTGAGCTTTTTTTCCTTGCAGGGGTTGACGTTGATGTCATTGTCGCGATTGTGCTCGCCAACGATCATGCCCTCGTAGACCGGCTCGCCCTGGGTGATGAACAGCCGGCCGCGCGGTTCAAGGTTAAACAGCGCATAGGGAACGCCCACGCCTTGGCGGTCGCTGACGATGGAACCGGTGAACCGGCTGGGGAAATCGCCCCGGTACTCGTCGTAGCCGGAGAATGAGGAGTTCATGATGCCGGTGCCCTTGGTGTCGGTGAGAAACTCATCGCGGTAGCCGATGAGCCCCCGGGCGGGAATGGAGAACTCCAGGCGCACCCGGCCCGAGCCGTGGTTGACCAGATTGAGCATGCGGCCCTTGCGCACGGACAGCTTCTCCGTAATGACGCCGACAAAGGCTTCGTCGGTGTCGATAAACAGATGCTCGATGGGTTCCTTGCGCACGCCGCCTTCGGTCTTGTAAATGACCTCGGGACGACCGACTGAAATCTCGAAACCCTCGCGGCGCATGGTCTCGACGATAATGGCCATCTGGAACTCGCCCCGGCCCTTGACCGTAAAGGCGTCCTTGTCATCGGTCTCTTCGATCTTGATGGCCACGTTGCGCAGCGTCTCTTTGTACAGGCGCTCGCGCAGCTTGGCCGACTGCACGAACTTGCCTTCGCGACCAACGAAAGGCGACGTGTTGATGGCAAAGCGCATGGACACGGTCGGTTCGTCCACATTGATGCGCGGCAGGGCCTTGGGCGATTCGGCCACGGTGATGGTGTCGCCGATGGTCACGTCCTCAACGCCGGAAAGGACGAGGATGTCGCCCGGATCGGCCGCTTCGGTCTCGGTCAGCTTGGGGCCCTGGTAGACCTGCAATTTCGAGATGCGCAGCGGTTTGGTCGTCCCTTCGGCGTCAATGCACACCATGGTCTGGTTGATGTGCGCCGTGCCGGAGACGACGCGGCCAACGGCCAGACGGCCCAGAAAATCGGAATAGCCCAGATCCGACACCAGCATGCGAAACGGCTCGTCAGCGTCGTGGAGCGGTCCCTTGATCTCGGACAGGATCGTCTCGAACAGGGGCGAGAGGTCGCCGCTTTCGTCGTCTAAGCTGCGTTTGGCCATGCCTTCGCGGCCGATGGCGTAGAGCACCGGAAATTCCAACTGTTCCTCGGAGGCGTCGAGGTCAATAAAGAGGTCGTAAATTTCGTTTAAGACTTCCTCGACCCGGGCATCCTTGCGGTCGATCTTGTTGACGGCCACAATGACGGGCAGACCCCGGTCCAGGGTCTTTTTGAGCACAAAGCGGGTCTGGGGCAGCGGCCCTTCGGAAGCGTCGACCAGCAACACCGCGCCATCGACCATGGAGAGGGCCCGCTCCACTTCGCCGCCGAAATCGGCGTGGCCCGGGGTGTCGATGATGTTGATTTTCACCCCGTTCCAGATCACGGCGCAGTTTTTGGCGGCAATGGTGATGCCGCGTTCGCGTTCGAGATCCATGCTGTCCATGATGCGGTCGGTCATTTCCTGGTTCTGGCGGAACAGACCGCTTTGGCGGAACATATGATCAACCAGGGTGGTTTTGCCGTGGTCGACGTGGGCGATAATGGCAATATTGCGCAGGGCTTCGTTTCTGGTCGCGTTTTTCATGCAGGAATCCTTGAAGGGCGTTGGGGGCGAACGTCGGGAACGTCGCCGGGGGACGGGGACATACCGCAATGGCCGAACTTAGGCAATCGGCAGGGTGAAGGTAAAGGTGCTGCCGGTTCCGGGCTTTGATACAAAAAAAATGCGACCGCCGTGTGACTCTACAATATGTTTGCAGATAGCCAGCCCAAGTCCGGTCCCCTTGGGCTTGTTGGTCAGGGTCACCCCGATCTGGTTGAACTTCTCAAAAACCTTGTGCTGCTCGGCTTCGGGGATGCCGATGCCGGTGTCGATGATCTCGATGACGATGGAACGCCCCTGCGTCCTGGCCCGGCAGGTGACCGACCCCTGCTCGGTGAATTTCAGGGCATTGGAAACCAGATTGACCAATACCTGGATAAGCCGGTCCCGGTCGCCCACGATTTCCGGCAGCCGGCCCTCGATACGGGTGGTCAAATTGACCTTCTTGTCCTGCAAAAGCCCCACAGAGGCGCTCATCACGTGGCGGATGACCTCGGATACGTCCACAGGTTCCTTGGTGAAGGGCACCTTGCCGGCTTCGAGCTTGGCCAGATCGAGGACGTCGTTGATCAGGTGCTTGAGGCGCTCGCCCTCGGCCACGATGATGCCGAGATTTTCCTGGACCTGTTCGGCCTGGCGACGCTGGCGCGGCTGTCCCTCGGCCAGGGGGGCCAGCAGTTCCCCCAGGCGCTTTTGAATGAGCACGGCAAAGCCCAGCACCGAGGTCAGCGGCGTGCGGATCTCGTGGGAAACCATGGACAGGAAATCGGATTTGGCCCGGTTGGCCGCCTCGGCCGCTTCCTCGGCCCGCTTGCGGATGGTCACCTCATGGACGAGGCGTTCGTTTATGCGGGTGAGTTCCGCCGTGCGCTCGGCCACGCGCTGTTCCAGTTCGTCGTGATAGCGCAGGAGCGTCTGCTCCGCCTGCTTGCGGACGGACACGTCCTGGACAGACCCGTCAAAGCGCTCGGCCACCCCTTCGTCGTCGCGGATGCGCCGGGCGTTGATGAGCCCCCAGATGCGGCTGCCGGATTTGGTCAGGAGCTGGACGTCCAGGTTTTTGACGTGATCGTAGCGCTCCAGTTCCAAACGGATGCGGTGGCGATCCTCGGGACCGGCCACGGCATCGTCCACCACGCTTTTGACGTGGTGCATGAGATCATCGGGCGAGTCGTAGCCGAGAATGGCGGCCAGGGCCGGATTGGCATTCATGAGCCGGCCGGCCAGCGTGCTCTGGAAAATGCCTTCGGCGGCGTTTTCCACGATGCCCCGGTAGCGTTCCTCGGCCCGGCGCAGGGCTTCTTCGCTTTTCTTGCGCTCGGTGACGTCGCGGGCCACGATGACGGCCATGGAACCGCCCCCGCCCTGGGCCAGCCGAAAGGTCATCTCCACCGGCAGGTTGCCGCCCGGGACATCGCCCGGCCGCACCAGCGCGGTTTCGATGCGCCCGGCCGCAAAATCGCCGGAAAAAAGACCGCGCAGCCGGCACACCGCGTCCACAGGCAAGAGGTCTTCAAAAACCCGGCCGATCAGTTCCGGGCTGTCCAGGCGCAGCATGGCCCCGGCCGCCCCGGCCGCGTCGGTGATGCGCCCGGTGTCCACATCCACGAGAAAGATGGCGTCGCCGGTCTGGTCCAGCAGGGACCGAAACCGCTCCAACTCCTCCAGACGACGGCGCAGTTCCGGATAATAGCTCTTGCTGACCGAGTGTTCGCCAAACCCGAGCAGCCTGGTGCGCCGGTCGTCGGACTCAGGCAAGGGGCTGGCTGGCGCTTTCATAGATGGCTTCGAGGTCGGCCTGGGAGGGCTTTTTCGGGTTGGTCAACAGGCAGGGATCATCCAGGGCGCGTCTGGCCAGATCGCCAAACACCTCCCGGGTGAGGCCGAGTTCCAGGAGCCCCTGGTTGACGCCAACGGAACGCTTAAAGGCCTGCAAGGTCTCGATCACAGCCGTTTTACGGACATCGGCCGGGGCGTCGGCGTCAAGTGTCGCGCCAAGGCAGCGGCCCAGGGTATCGAAGCGGCTTGGGGCGGCGTCATAATTATAGGCCACCACGTGGTCGAGCAAAATGGCGTTGCACAGGCCATGGGGCAGATCGAGCAAGCCGCCGAGGCTGTGGGCCATGGCATGGACCGCGCCGAGGATGGCGTTGGAAAAAGCCATGCCCGCGTACAGGCTGGCCAGCAGCATGGCTCCCCGGGCCTCGATGTCGGCGGGCTCGGCTATTGCCCGGGGCAGATTGGCGGCAATGAGCCGCACCGCTTCCAGGGCGAAAAGATCGGTGACCGGGCCCTGGGCGTTGGAGACGTAGGCTTCCACGGCATGGGTCAGGGCGTCGAGGCCGGTATGGGCGGTGAGATCCGGCGGCATGGTCACGGTGACGTCCGGATCAATAAGGGCCGCGTCCGGGATGAGCGTCTTGCTGGCAATGACGACTTTGCGCTGCCGGGTGGTGTCGGTGATGATGGCGAACTGGGAGACTTCGGCCCCGGTGCCGGCCGTGGTCGGCACGCACAAAAGCGGCGGGCCCGGACGTTCGATGTTGTCTACACCCTCGAAGGAAAGAATGTGGCGCTTGTTGGCCGAAACAATGCCGATGGCCTTGGCGCAGTCCATGGCCGAACCGCCGCCCACGGCCACAATGGCGTCGCAGACGCAGTCGGCAAAGGCCGCCGCCCCGTCCATCACTTCATAATCGCGCGGATTGGAGGACAGGGCCTCGAACCGCTCGGTGGCCACTCCGGCCTCGGCCAGGCTCTGCTCCACCATCTGCGGCCAGCCAAACAGAGACAGGCCGGGATCGGCCACCAGCAAGGCCCGTCGCACCCCGAGACCTGCCGCCTGCCGGCCGGCCAGACGCAATGCGCCCCGGCCGAAGACAAATTCCGGGGCCACGAATTTGCGCATGGACAGTAAGAGTCTCCCAGGCATGCGCCCATCCTTTGACGGCTCTCGCATCAAGCCGTCCGATCCGAAATGGCTTTCAGGCCGCTGCCTGTCCAAGGGCTGCCGCATCGAGAACCGTCACCCCGCGCCCGGCCAGAAGCTGCGGCAGCTGCGGCAGGCAAAACACCCGCAGTTCGTCTTCCCGGCCGGCGGCATAGGTGCTGATCGCGGCCAGGGCGTCGTCGTTGCGTCCGGGATGGCACATGATTTCCACCGTGCCCTGCCCGCCAAGGGCGGCAAAGGCCGTATCGACCAGGGACAAAAACCGCGCCACCGTGAGATCTTCCCCGAAAAACCGCGTCACGCACACATCGGCATGGGCAACCCCGGCCTCGTCCATGGCCAGGCGCATGTCGTCGGACAGCGCCCGGGCCGGAAGGCCCAGTTCCCGGGCCAGTTCCAGAAACACCCCGAACACATCGGGCCGCTTGTGGATGTGGTGGTGGGTATCGAGATGGCTGGGCACAAGCCCGGTCTCCCGAAAACGGGCCAGTTGCGCCCGCCATTCGCGGGCCACTTGATCCGGGTCCACATCGGCCACGGCGACCTTTTTGCGGGGAAACCTGCCGTCGCTGCCGACCAGACTGGGCACGTCGGCCCCGGGCAGGCAGGGCGTGCCGCCGGTCAGTTGCAAATGGAGCCCCACCCGGCCGGTAAATCTCCGGCCATGGCGCACGATGCGCTCCACAGCCCCGGGCACGCAGACCATGGCCGTTGTCCCGCCCACCACTCCGGCCGCCATGGCCTCGGCGATGCCGGCCGTCACACCCTCGGTCAGTCCAAAATCATCGGCATTGATGAAAAGCCGCCGCATCCGCCCTCCCTGGCCGTTGCGAAAGTCGTCGTCAGGAAGCCCTGGCCATATCGAGCACCGCCGAAACCAGCTTCTCAATGCCAAGGGCGATATCGGCAATGCCAGGGCCGAGCATGTAGGCCGGGGTGGTCACCAGCCGGTTGGCCGCATCCACCACGATGCCGTCCACCGGGCAGTCCACATGGTTGGCTCCGGCCTGGGTCAACCCCTGGGCCGTGCCGGGATCATTGCCGATGGTCAGCTTCGGATGGTATTTGCCAAGGGCCAGGGCCAGCACGGCCGGAGCGATGCAGATGGCTCCGATGGGCTTTTTAGCGGCGTGCATGGCCTGCAAAAAGGCCGCAACCGACGGCTCAACCGTGCCCTTGGCGCCGTTTATCGCAAAATCACACAGGTTGGTGGCCGCGCCAAGGCCCCCCGGCAAAATCAGGCCGTCGAATTCGGCCACTGCGGCCTGGGCCACGTCGGCCACCGCCCCCCGGGCGATGCGGGCGGCTTCCACCCGGACATTTCGCGTCTGGCCCATGGCCGTCTTGGTCCCGTGGTCCATGGCCGGGGCGCTCATCTCCGGAGCCAGGCAGACCACCTTGGCCCCGGCCTTGTTCAAAAAATAGAGGGTCAGCGTGGCTTCGTGGATCTCCGAACCGTCCAGAACGCCGCAACCGGACAGGAGTACGCCGATGGTCGTCATGCTCCGCTCCCTGATAGTCGTATTGAACACGCCGCCGGCCTGCGCCGGCTGCGCCAAAACCTATCCTCTGGTCCCTGCTACGTCAAACCGTTAGGCGGCCGGGGCGTTGCCTTTGCGGGAAAAACGGCGCATGAACGGACATGCCCAAGCGTTTGTCTGTTCCCGCACCGCTTTTGCCGCTGATCATTTCCGACACCACCCTTCGCGACGGCGCGCAAATGCCCGGCGTCCATTTTTCCGTTGCCGACAAGGTGGTTATCGCCAAAGCCCTGGCCCAGGCCGGGGTGGACGTCATCGAGGCCGGATTCCCGGCCGTGTCGGACAATGAGATCGAGGCCGTACGCCGCATCGTGGCCGAAACCTCCGGTCCCCTCATCATGGTCCTGTGCCGGGCCGTGGCCGCCGACATCGACGCCGCCTGGAGCGCCCTGGCCCAGGCTCCCCCCGAACGCCGGGGTGTCGGCGTCTTTTTGGGCACAAGCCCGCTGCACCGCCGCCACAAGCTCGGCAAGACCAAGGCCCAATGCCTGGACATGGTTGCCTCGGCCGTGGCCTATGCCCGGCAACGTTTCGCCAAGGTGACGTTTAGTTGCGAAGACGGCAGCCGCACCGAGCCGGCGTTTTTGCGCCAGGCCTACGTCACGGCCATGGAGGCCGGGGCCACGGGCATCGGCTTTCCCGACACCGTGGGCGTGCTCACGCCGCAAGTTGTGCACCGCCGGGTAGCCATGTTGGCAAAGCTGGCCCATCCGCGCGGGGTCAAGGTGCGGGTGCATTTCCACAACGACCTGGGGCTGGCCACGGCCAACACCCTGGCGGCGGTTGCAGCCGGGGCCGATATTGTCCACCTGACCGTCGGCGGCATCGGCGAACGGGCCGGCAACGCCGCCCTGGAAGAGACGGTCATGGCCCTGACCCTGCATCAGGCGCAGTACCGCCGGACCATCCACATGGACACCCGCCAGCTCACGGCGCTTTGCCGACTGGTGGCCGAGCGCTCGGGCATCGCCCTGCCCGCCAACAAGGCGGTCACCGGGGCCAATATTTTCGCCACCGCGGCCGGGGTGCACCAGGACGGGCTGCTCAAGCACCCCGACACCTACCTGCCCTTTCGCCCGGCACTGGTCGGAGCCGACGGCATCCGCCTGCCGCTTTCGGCCCACTCCGGCAAGGCGGCCCTGGCCTTGCGCTTTTGTGCTCTGGGCCTCGAGCTTTCCCCGGAAGAACTCATCCGGGCCGGCCGCATCGTCAAAAACGCCGACAAGGCCGACTGGCTCGATGAAGACGCCCTGCTGCGCCGGGCGGCCGCCCTGGCCCGGGAAGACGCCCCATGATCGCCTTAAGCGCCCTGCTGGCCGCCTGTCTGGCCCTGCTCCACCTTTACGTGCGCCTGCTTTGTCCCGTTCTCGATGCACCGCGCAGCCCCTGGCTGTCCCTGGCCGGCGGCGCGGCCACGGCCTACGTCTTTGTCCACATCTTCCCCAGCCTGTGCGACGGCCAGGACACCCTGCTGCGGGCCGGCTGGGCCTGGGTGGCCGTCCTGGACCGCCATGTATTTCTCATCGCCCTGGCCGGGCTGCTCGTCTTTTACGCCCTGGAGCGGGCGGCCCTGGGCGTCCGGGGCGGCCGCAACACGCCGCCGGTCGGCCCCGGACAAGGCGTCTTCTGGCTGCATCTGACCTCGTTTGGCCTGTATAATTTCCTCATCGGCTACCTGCTGGTCAACCGGGTTACGCCCGGACCAGCCAGCCTTGCCACCTATTTCCTGGCCATGGCCCTCCATATGGCCGGCAACGACTACGGCCTTCGCCGCCATTTTACCGACAGCTACCGCCATCTGGGCCGCCTCGTCCTGGCCGGGGCCGTCCTGGCCGGCTGGGGCTTTGGCATCGCCTTCCGGGTCCACGACGCCGTGCTGGCCATCCTGTTCGCCTTCCTGGCCGGCGGCGTGGTCATGAACACCATGAAGGACGAACTGCCCCTGGACGGCTCAGGCAACGCACCGGCCTTCACCATCGGCGCGGCAGGCTATGCCGCCCTGCTCCTGCTCGTATGAAAACAACACCCATTCCCTCTGCTGCGGCCAAAGACCCCAACGGTCCGTTTTTCGGCCGCCATGTCTGGACGCTGTTCCGTTTCCTGCACCCCTACCGCCGGGCCTTTGCCCTGGGCCTGGGCCTAAACGTCCTGGCCCGGGCCTTTGACCTGCTGCCGCTGGCCCTGGCCGGCAAGGTCATCGACGCCGCGGTCCACGGCGTCACCGCGCCCCACACCTATCTGCTCTTCGGACTGGCCGTGCTGGCCTCGTTCGTGTTCCTGGCCATTTTCCAGAGCGGCTCGGATTACGTCCTGTCGGCCATGGCCCAACGCACCCGCCACGACATCCGACTGGCCCTGTACAGCCGGCTGCAGTCGCTTGACCCGGCCTATTTCGAGGATCGCCAGACCGGCGACATCATGTCGGTGGTGGTTGGCGACGTGGACACCCTGGAGAGCTTTCTGACCGACGCCACCACCTCGATCATCCGGGTCGTGGTCACCTTCCTTGGCATCTACGGCTATCTCTTTTTCCTGGAATGGCGACTGGCCCTGCTCCTTTTTTTCCCGCTGCCCCTGGCCGTCTTCGCCATCCGCCGCTTCGTCACCCGGGTCCAGCCGCGCTACCGGGCAGCGCGAAAGGCCGTCGGGGCCATTTCCAGCCTGCTTGAAAACAACATTGCCGGCATGGGCGTCATCCAGGCCTACACAGCCGAAGCACGCCTTTTGGCCGCGGTTGGCGAGCGTTCGGCCGCCTACCGCGACGAGGCCGTGGCCGCCGAGGCCGAACGTGCCCGGTTTTTGCCGGCCATGTACGCCGTGGCCGGGTTGTCCTTTGCCGCCGTCTTTGCCGGCGGCGGCTGGCTGGTGGCGTCCGGGACCGGACCGACGGTCGGCGACTACACCACCTTCACGCTCTTTGCCGCGCGCCTTGTGCTGCCGCTTTTCGTCTTCGGGATGCTGATCAACCAGATACAGCGGTCCGAGGCTGCGGCTGCGCGTATTGCCGAACTGCTGGCCACCGAGCCCCGCATTGCCGACCGGCCCGAGGCTGTGGCCCTTTCCGAGCGGATCCGGGAGATCGTCTTTCGCGACGTCCGCTTTGCCTATCCCGGACGCGAATCGGTCATCCACGGGGTGAGCTTCACCGTGCGCCAGGGCGAGGTGGTCGGCGTGGTCGGCCCGACCGGAGCCGGCAAGTCCACCCTGGTCAAGCTGCTGTTGCGCTATTTCGAGCCGACCGGCGGCGAAATCCTGGTCAACGGCGCGCCGCTGGGGTCAATCACCCTGGCCAGCTACCGCCAGCGTCTGGGCTATGTCTCCCAGGACGCCTTCCTGTTTCACGGCACGGTGGCGGAGAACATTCTGCTTGGCGATCCGGCCGCCGATCTGTCCGCCGTGCGCCGGGCGGCGGCCATGGCCGGGGCCGACGACTTCATCATGCGCCTGCCGTCGGGCTATGATACGCTCATTGGCGAACGCGGCATGAAGCTCTCCGGCGGCGAACGCCAACGGGTCTCCCTGGCCCGGGCCATCCTGCGCGACCCGGCCCTGCTCCTCCTTGACGAAGCCACCTCGGCCGTGGATACCCGCACCGAGGCCGTGATCCAGCACAACCTGCATGAATTCCGCCAGGGCCGGCTCACCCTGGCCGTGGCCCACCGCCTGTCCACGGTGCGCCAATGCGCCCAGATCCTGGTGGTGGTGGAAGGCTCGGTGGTCGAACGCGGCAACCATGAATCGCTGCTGGCTGCCGGCGGGGTCTATGCCGGCATGTGGGCGGTGCAAAGCGGCGAGGAAACCACCGCGTGAGCTTTGACCCCGACACGGCCACTGTTTTGGATCTTGTGGCCGCGCATCCGGCCACTGCGGCGGTTTTTCGCCGCTACGACGCAGCGGCCGGCTGCTGTCTGCTCTGCCAGGGACTTTTCGAGACCGTCAGCGGGCTGGCCGCCCGATTTGGCCTTGACGGCCAAACCCTGGCGACCGATCTCTTGCAGGCAATAGCCCGGGAGAAAGAGGAGATACGATGACTATAGAACTGGTCAAGACCGTCACCGCCGCCGGCTGAGCGGCCAAGATCGCCCCAGGGGACCTGGAGGCCGTCTTGCGGGGACTGCCCCCAATTTCCGATCCGCGTCTGCTCACCAGCCAGGGAGTCAACGAGGACGCCGCCATCGTGCGTCTTCCAGGTGGACAGGGGCTGGTGCAGACGGTGGACTTCTTCACACCCATCGTCAACGATCCCTACAAGTTCGGGCGCATCGCCGCAGTCAATGCCCTGTCCGACGTCTACGCCATGGGCGGCGTGCCGCTGGCGGCCATGAACATCGTCTGCTTCCCGGCCAAGACCATGGATACCGCCATTTTGGGGGAAATCCTGCGCGGCGGGTTGGATGCGGTGCTGGAAGCCGGGGCCGTTCCGGCCGGCGGCCACAGCGTCGAGGACAAGGAAATCAAATACGGGCTGGCCGTGTCCGGGCTGGTCGATGCCGACCATTTTGCCTCCAATACGGGGCTGCGGCCAGGGGACGTGCTCCTTTTGACCAAACCCATTGGCACCGGCGTCATCGCCACGGCCATCAAGGGCGATTTTGGCGACAAGGTTGCCCTTGAAGAACTGCTCTTTGCCTGGGCCGGGCGCTTGAATGCCGCCGGCGGCCGGGTGATCCGGGAACTGGGTCTCAAGGCGGCCACGGACGTGACCGGCTTTGGCCTGGGCGGGCATGTGCTGGAGATGGCGGCCGCGTCCAAGGTGGCGGTGGAGTTGCGGCTGGCCGACGTTCCGTTCCTGCCGCAAGCGGTGGAGCTGGCCGGCTATGGGATGTTGCCGGCCGGCAGCTTCGCCAACAAGCGCTACTGCGCCGGCACGGTTGCCATGGCGGCCGGGTTGGACCCCATCCGCTGCGATCTGGTCTTCGATGCCCAGACTTCCGGCGGACTGGTGCTGGCCGTGCCGGAAGGCAAAGTGGCGCAGGCCCAACGGATGCTGGAAGATGCCGGCGATCTGGCGGCGGTCATCGGGCGGGTTGTCGCGGAAGAGGACGGGAAGGCGCGGTTGCGCCTTGGCTGATCGGGGCATTCGGGACTTCCTGCCGGAGCGCCCAGAACAAACCGTATCCGAGAGCCGCAGCCTTGCGGAAAAACGCCACGGCGCTTAGCCCGCCCCATGGCGGCGCATCCAGGCAACATGCTGCTGCCGCACCATTTCCCCATATTTTCGCGAGGATTCATCGCAATACCCCGGCGACAGCGGGTTCATGAACCCATGGGCCGCGCCCGGTTCGATATGCACGGTGACATTCTCCGATGCCATCCGCGCAACAATGTCCTTCGGGTCGCAAGCCGCCTCATGCTCGGCAAAGATCGCCTGCACCCGGCAGCGCGGCCGCAGCCCAAGATGGTTGCGAATCCGTGAGCCGTAAAAGAGCACGGCCCGGCTGTCCGGATGGCAGCCAGCCCCGGCCGCGTGCAGCCAGAGCGCCGTGGCTCCGGCGCTAAAGCCCATGAGAAAGGCCGGCTCCTCGCCCGCCGCAGCCGTGATACTGGCCGCATACCCAGCCACGCCTTCGCCGGCCACAAAGGCTCTGTGCGCCTCCTGCTCCGTAGCAAAGGGGCAGCCCTCGACGTCCCACGGGGAAAGCACAACGGCCTGCCGGTCAAGCTGCCCGGCCAAGGCAGCAACCGCCGGGGTCAGACCGTAAATATCCGAGGCAATGATGGTCTTCATTGGTGGCAGCAAGCTGTTTTCACTATCACACGGTTTCAGGCAATGGTCGCCACAAAGTCGCGCCAGACAAGGCCGGCGCTGCCCGCTTCCCGGCCAAACGAAGGGAGATGCGTTGCCCGTCTCCACCCTGTCTGCGCCGGGCTAGGGCAGGCAGGTCACCGCATCAATCTTCCACACGCCGCCTTCCTGCACCAGGGCAAAACGGGCCACGACCGCCTTTTGGCCCGGCCATTTGTAGGCGATATCCGCCCGGCCGTCGCCAGCGGACTCCGTCTGGTACAAATACGCCCCGTCAGCCATGTCCTGGGCGCAGGTCAGGGGATTGTGGTCCAGGCCGCACAGTTCGCCGTCCAGGTACTTGCCCTGGCAGTTCTCGGCAACGGCCGCCCGCTCCAGGGCGGCCAGGTCCGTGCGCAACCGGGGCGTCACATAGCGGCCGTAGTCCTTGCCGGCCTTGGCCTTGTACTGCGGCGTGGCCAGGAGGAACTCGACCAGACCAGGGTCTTTTTCCGACAAGCGTAGCACCCGGTCCAGGGCCTTTTCAGGCTCGGTTGCCGCCCGGTGAAACCCGGCCGCCCGGGCCGTTACAGTTCCGAGGCCCCCAACAGCCACGCCCCCGAGCACCAGGGCCACGGCAAGGGTCCGCCGGCAATCAATCAGAGAGAGCAGCATCAGTTCCCCTCCAGACCGGTCTCCAGGACCGGGCAGCGCCCACCATAGCTCAAGGCTGGTCTTCTTGTCAGCCGGCCCCGGGCGCAGTGCCGGCAACCGGGAGGCCTATCGCCAGCCCCGCACCCACAGCTGCACACGAGGCCCAACCCCAGGCAACGGCCGTCCCCTGGCCGGTCGCCCGACCCCACGCACCAAGGCCGCATACCCGCCAGAAAACACCAAAAGCCCGCTGCGGCAATCCGTAGCGGGCTTTGGAAAAACCAAGAATACCGGAAAACTAGGCCGTCTTGGTCTTGTTGACGGCCGTGGTCAGGCGCGAGATGTTGCGCGCTGCAGCCTTCCAGTGGATGATCTTTTTGGTGGCAGCCTTGTCCAGCACCTTGGTGGCGGTGAGCAGGGCCGCTTCGGCAGTGGCGACATCCCCGCCAACCAGGGCGGCACGCACGGCCTTGATGACGTTACGCACGCGGGTCTTGACCGCCCGGTTGCGAGCCCGGGCCAAAAGGCTTTGACGGTGCCGCTTGATGGCAGATTTATGATTGGCCAAGGATCGTTCCTCCGTGAAATGTTCGCTGAAGCAGGGTTAGCTAAATCAAAGGCCCAACCCTGTCAAGCAGTTTAAGCGGCTTCTAGACCTGCAAGGCAGCGAAATCCGCCACCCGGCCCAGACGGTCAACCAGCGACTTGAGCAGATTGAGGCGATTAAGCCGCATATCCATGTCGTCGCACATTACCATGGTCGTATCGAAAAAGGCGTCCACAGACGGGCGCAACTCATAGAGCAGTTCGAGCACCGCCCCGTAATCCCCGCCCGCAAAGAGCGCGTCAAAGCGCGGGAACACATCGGTGCAAACTGCGGCAAGATCCTTTTCCGCCTGCTCTTCCAGCAGCTCGGCCTTGATCGTCCCGGTCAGCGGCACCCCGGCCCCGACACCCTGCTTGCGGATGATGTTGGCAGCGCGCTTAAATGTCAGCACGGCCTGCCCGAAATCCGGCTTGGCGGCAAAAGCAGCCAAAGCGGCCAAGCGGGCGGACAGCGCGGCAATATCGGTATAGGACGCGCCAAGGGCCGCCTCCACCACCAGGGTGTCGTAGCCCTGGCCGGCGAAATAGGCCTTGAGACGCTGGCCGAAAAAGTCGAGCAGCTTGGCCAGCACATGGGTGCGGTCCACCTTGAACTTCACCTCGCCGTAACCGTCGATGGCCCCTTGCAGGAGTTCCATGAGATCCAGATGCAGGCCGTGTTCGATGATGATGCGGCAGATGCCAAGGGCCGCCCGACGCAGGGCGTAGGGGTCGGCCGCGCCGGTCGGAGCCATATCCAGGCCAAAGCAGCCGGCCAGAGTGTCGGCCTTGTCGGCCACGGACAGGATGGCACCGGCCAGGGACGGCGGCACCGGGCTGTCCGGTCCGGCCGGCAGATACTGCTCGGCCACGGCCCGGGACACGGTCTTGGACTGGCCTTTGCGGCGCACGTAGATGCCGCCCATGATGCCTTGGAGTTCGGCAAATTCACCCACCATGTCGGACACGAGGTCGAGCTTGGCCAGACCGCCGGCCTGGGAGGCTTCGAGCATGATCTCGGGCTTGCCGGCCTGTTCGGCAATGAGCCCGCACAGCCGTTCCAGGCGGCGCGACTTGTCGCGCATGGAGCCAAGGCCGGCCAGAAAGACCACGCTCTCGAGCTTTTTGTGCCAGGTCTCAAGGTCGGTGGCCAGATCGGCTTCCCAGAAAAACCGGGCGTCTTCCAGCCGGGCGGTCAGCACCCGCTGCCAGCCCCGGCGCACCAGTTCGACATTGCCGGGCACCAGGCCAAGCGTGGTCAGAAACACCGGCAAAAGCCCGCCCTTGCCGTCTTCCACGGCAAAACTTTTCTGGTGGCTCTCCATGCTGGTGATGAGCACTTCGCGGGGAACATCCAGGTATTTGCGGTCGATCTGGCCCATGAGCACCACCGGATGCTCGGTCAGGCCCGTGACCTCGACTAAAAGCGACGGGTTGATGACCGCCGTGCCACCGGCTTCCTTGGCCAGGGCCTCAGCCTGGGTACGCACGATGCTCTCACGCTCCCGGGCGTCGAGGACGACCTGGCCCGCCTCGCGGATGATGGTGAAATAGTCAGCCGCCGTCGGCACGTCAAAGGGGCCGGGACCCATGATGCGCTGGCCCCGGGTCTGGCGGCCGGAAACGATGCCGTCGAGTTCAAAGGGCACGACGACGTCGTCAAGCAGGGCCAGAAACCAGTGCACCGGCCGGCCGAAAGCGAACTCCCGGCTGCCCCAGCGCATCCGCTTGGGGAAGGAGAGCTTCCTGACGGCTTCCAGGCAGAGGCCGGGGAGCAAATCCAGGGTGGCCTCGCCGCCGGTATTTTTGCGCAGGGCCAGATACCGTCCCTTGCCCGTCTCCATGACGTAGACGTCGGCCACGTCGCAGCCCTGGCCCTTGGCAAAGCCGGCCGCAGCCGGGGTCGGGTTGCCCGAGGCGTCGTAACCCACCCGCTCGGGCGGACCGGTGACCACTTCCTCTTCCTGGCGGGCGCGCACGGCGATATCGGCCACGCTCACCACCAGCCGGCGCGGCGTGGCAAAGGCGGCCACCGGACCGCAATCGACCTTGGCCTGGGCCAGGGCCTCGGCAAACAGGCTTCGAACCTCGTCGGTTAGGCCCGACAGGAACCGGGCCGGCATTTCCTCAAATCCGATCTCAAACAAAAAATGGGACATGGCGTGCGTCCTTTAGCTTTTATTCAGAAGAGGATAGCCGAGTTCCGTGCGCTGGGCGGCGTAGAGCCGGGCCAGGGAAGAGGCCAGATTGCGCACCCGGCCGATATAGCCCGTGCGCTCGGTGATGGAGATGGCCCCCCGGGCTTCAAGCATGTTGAAGGCGTGGGAGCATTTCAAGCAGTAGTCATACGCCGGCCAGGGCAGACTGAGTTCGCACAGCCGTTTGCATTCCTTTTCGCAGGCACTGAAATGGGCCAGCAGCATGGCCGCGTCGGATTCCTCGAAATTGTAGCGCGAATGTTCGTATTCGCCGCGCTGGAACACCTGACCGTAGGTCACGTCCTGGTTCCAGTCCAGATCGTAGACGGAATCCTTCTGCTGCAGATACATGGTAATGCGTTCCAGGCCATAGGTGATCTCCACGGATACCGGCGACAGATCGATACCGCCCACCTGCTGGAAGTAGGTGAACTGGGTGGCCTCCATGCCGTCGACCCAGACTTCCCAGCCCAGGCCCCAAGCCCCAAGAGTGGGGGATTCCCAGTCGTCCTCGACGAAGCGCACGTCGTGATCCGAAGCGGAAAGTCCAATCGCTGCGAGGCTTTGCAGGTAGAGATCCTGAATGTTGTCCGGCGAGGGTTTCAAGATCACCTGGAACTGGTAATAATGCTGCAGGCGATTGGGATTTTCGCCGTAGCGGCCGTCGGTGGGACGGCGGGAAGGCTGGACATAGGCCGCCTTCCAGGGTTCAGGGCCGATGACCCGGAAAAACGTGGCCGGATTGAAGGTGCCGGCACCGACTTCGCTGTCATAGGGCTGGACCACGAGGCAGCCGGATTTGGCCCAGAAGTTTTGCAGCGTCAAGATGACATCCTGAAAATACATGCTCGCTCCGATTTCAAGGTTTCGCCGCCAGCCGGGCCGGGCGCGGCGATGCGTCAGGGGTGTAGGGCCTTGGGCGTACGGGCAAAGGCGTCAGGCCCGCACAAATCCGCCCTGCTCCCAGGCCAATCCCATATGATAGCGCACAAGCAGATCCACCGCCCGGGAAAACTCCCTGGCCGCCGCCGGCTCGGGCCGACAGCTGACCCAGCATCCCGGGTCCTGTCCCACGGCTGCTTCCAGAAGCGAAAGCGCCTCGCGGCCAAGGGGCAGGCGCACCCCGCCCACCGTGGCGGTCCGGCAGCCGGGGCACAAAATTTTGCCTTCTTCCACATGGCACACGGCCCCGCCGCCAAGCGGGCCGCCGCACACCGCGCACACGCCGCACACCGGCATGAGGCCGTGGAGAAAGGTCATCCTGGCCCGAAACAGCAGCGGAAAAAGCGGCGACGGCGCATCATTGCCGTCCAAAGCCGCCAACATTTCGCGCACCAAGCCGTAGGCTTCGGCCGCGCCCTGGGGAGCGATAGGCACAGCTTCGAAAAATTTCAAGCAGTTGACGGCCATGCCCAGGCGTTGCGGACTGACGCGCAACTGGCTTGGAGCGTCGAGCAGGCGGCCCTCGGTGAGGCAGTGGTAGCCCTTGTAGCCCGAGCGCCGCACCTTGAACCGGACATGGTTGAGCGGATCAAGGCAGCCCAGAAACCGCCGGCGACTTTTCATCCCCCCAAAGGCAAACGCGGTGTACACGCCGCGCACGGGCGAAAGCAGCCGCACCCAGGCGTCGATTTCCCGAAACCGCCGCACGGTCAGCACGAGCGCCTGTTCGCAAAACTCCATGCCGCCCTGCGCCTCCTGAACCTGCCGTCTGTCCCGTACGACCGGGAATTGCGGTCTCCAAAGCCAACCGGCAGCTCCCGCCCCGGCCACGCAGCAACCGCCCGGCCGGGGCAGGAGCCTTCCCCAGCACAGCATCATCGACTGGCCGCGCCGCTGGGAGCGCTACGGATTCGGAAAACGGATGATCTTGCTGCCGCCCTTCTCGGTGGAAACAGGCGTCTCCTTGCCATCGTAGCGAAAGACGACGCTACTCGGATTGCCGAGTTTGACTTCCATCTTTTCGCTAAAGGGCACGGTGATGCGCTGCCCCTTTTTGACATAGATTTCCTTGGCCGGGGCCTTGTCGGCGCTGATGATGACCCAGCTGCCGTCCTGGCCGAAGATCTCCACTTCCTTGCCGCCCGCAGTCCCTTCGGCCGCCGGAGCCTGGGAAACGGCAGCCGGAGCGGCAGACGCCACCGGGGCAGCCGCAGGGCCGGCCGCAGGCGCAGCCATCGGAGCAGCTGCCGGAGCTCCAGCTGTCGGAGTGATCGGAGCCGCATCGGTCTTCTTGGCGACAAATTTGAGGGTCTTGACCGATCCCTTCCCGGCCTGGAACGGATAGAGCTTGTTGTCGAAATGAATTTCCACGGCACCGGCATTGCCCAGGCGCACGAGGAGATAGTCGGTGAAGCGCCCGGTAAAGGTGTCGCCTTTTTCCAGCATGGTTTCGTGCATGGAGCCGCCGTCGGCCCCGGCCTGCAGCCAGCAGCGTTCGTTGGCCACGATAGTGACGAGATGGGGGCCGGATTCACCCACGGTGAAGGTCTTGGCGGTCGCCGCCGGGGCCGGTGCGGCGGCTGTCTCAGGAGCCGGCGGCACGGCCGGAACCGAAGCTGTCGGGCCGCTGACGGCGATATCCTGGGTGGCCTTGTCTTCCGGGGTCAGGGCACGCGGGGCTGTCTCCTGGACCGGCTTTGCCGGCTCGGCCGGCGTTGGGCCGACACCGGGAGGGGCCGGCACCGTGGGCGTTATCGCCACCGGAACCGGGGGAACAGAAGACGCCGGAGGAGCCGGGGGCAGAATCGGGGCAGGCGCGGCAACCACAGGGGCAGGAGCCGGGACCGCCGGCGCAGACGGGGTCGGCTCAAAGGGAGCTGACGGAGCCGGCTTGGCGGCCTCGCCACGGGGGGCGGCGTCTGGCGTTCCACCTTCGGGTGAGGAAAAGACATGGGCCAGCGCGAACCAGACAATGCCGACCACGAGCAGCAGCCCGACCGCACCCAGGGCCAGCAATTTGACCGGCGGCCGCGGGGCAGCGGACGGTATATTGCAGCCGCAATCGTCATCCGGGATGTCAGCGCCCAGGGCCATGTCGCGAAAACGCCCGGATTCTTCCGATTGGTAGAGGCTTGACAGCTGTGCGGTAAACTCGCCCTGGTCCACGCCAAGGATCTTGGCGTAGTTTTTTATGAACCCCTTGGCGTACACCGGATGGGGCAAAACACTCTCGTTGCCCTCTTCGATGGCCGCAAGACAGGATCGCGATATCTTGATCTTATCCGCCACCGTGTCGAGGGACAGGCCTTGTCGCTCCCGTTCCTCGCGCAGCATCGTCCCTATCTCGCGCAAATCCATATAGAAAACTCCTCTATGCCCGCCACGCCGGGAGCGGGAGGACTCCCGGACGACCGGATCGAAAGCCCTACAGCTTGACTTCGATCACGGCCTTGGACCGCAGATTGTCCACGTATTCCTGAAAGAGTTTGTCAAACTTCTGCTTGTACAACAGTTCCTGAATCTGCTCTTTGGCAGCCTCGTAGGAGGTACCGGCAGAAGCGGCAACAGGGGCAGCGGGCTTGGCCGGCGCGGCCTGGGCCGAGCGCTGCATGAGCAGCACGGCCTTGCCGTCCAGCATCACCGGCTGGCTGACCTGTCCGGCCGGCGCGGCTGTCAGGGCGTCGCGCAGGGGTGCGGCCAGATCCTTGGCCTGGACGTCCCCAAGGTCGCCGCCCTGGTCCCGGCCGGGACCGATGGAAAATTTCTTGGCTGCATCGGCAAAGGTCATGGCTCCGGAATTGATCTTGTCACGCAGTTCTTCGGCCTGTTTCTTGGACGGCACCATGATAAAACCCAGGCCCCCGCTCGTCTTCGGGCCAAGCACCGATTTTGCCGTAGACAGGCTGCCCTTATTCTTCTCGTAGTAGTCACGGATTTCATCATCGGTGACCAAGACCTTGCGATGGACCATGAATCCCAAGAGACGCTTTTTGATGCTGTCATTGTGCATCTTTTCACGGAACTGCTTAAGCGTCATCCCTTCCTTGGCCAGTTCCGCCACGAGCTGCTGCTGCGTAAGGCTGTTCTTCTTCTTCAGGTCGTCAATCTGGGAGTCGATTTCCGTTTCGGAAACATTCACTTTGAGTTTGGCCGCTTCCTGCTCAATCAGCAAATCGGTAATCATACTGTCGAGCACCTGTCGGCGCAATTCATCCCCACGCGGGTCACCGGGCTTGAGCGTCACGCCCTGCGTGCGCGCGACCAGTTCCACGACCTGGGAATTGACGTCGAACAGGGTGATGAGTTTGCCATTGACCACCGCCACCACCCGGTCCACCAGTTCAGCGGCTTTGGCCGGTGCGGCCGGTGCGGCCAGTGCGGCCAGAAGTGCCAAGGCACATAAAAATTTAGGCAGATGCGGCAATGTGTCCTCCATGGTAAAGCTGTGCAGGCCGCGTGCAAAGGACACACCGCGCCCGTCCGGCGACGCCCCGGAAACTTACGCGGTCGATCCGGTCTCCTCCCAGAGCGACGCGACCACGCATCCGGGGCCTATAAACATTTTTGCCACCCCAGGCAATCGTGGCCCAGACCCGTACGGCGGGAGCGTCAGGGAAATTCCAGCACCCGACTCTCTTTTTTCCCGACCTCGATGGTCTCTTCCCGCGATCCATCACGATAGGCCACTTCGCTCGGACTGCCAAGCCGCACGGTCAGCCGCCGGGCATAGGCGATGCGATGGGGCTTGCCAGGCTTCAAATACACCCGCTCTTCGCGCCCCTCATCCACGGTGTAGAGAATCCAGCTGGCTTTGACCGCGGTAAAGGCCACCTCCCCCGGACCGGTCCGGGGTTGGCCGTCACGCCGGCCTGGCGGGCGGCTCGGCCGGGGCAGACCCGAGCTGGGCGGCC
>NZ_MLBG01000038.1 GCF_001936595.1 Desulfovibrio sp. DV | reverse complement strand
GAGGATTTTCGCCGCCCGGCTCAACCCCAATCTGCCCGAGGGCTTGGCCGTGGTCGGGGTTGAGACCCTGGCCGGCGGGCGCAAGGTGGCCCACCCGGTGCTGGAGACCTTCATCCTGACCCTGCCCGACGAGCTGGCCCCGCCGGGGTTGCAGGGCTGGCAGGATTTCACCCGGGTCGAGTCCTTCCCGGTGACCTGGGAATCGAAGAAAGGCCCGCGCACCCTCGATGCCAAGTCCATCGTCACCGCTGTGGCGGTCACAGGGCCGGCAGCGGTGCGCTTTACCTGCAATTTTGCCGAGACCTACGTAAGTCCCCTGCGGCTGGTGGAAGCGGTCTGTCCGCAGCTTGTCCGCGGGGCCTATGCACTGGCCAAGACCGGTGTGGCTTTTTGCCGAGGGCGGCGGCTGGCCGCCTGAGATGAACGATTGTTAAGTATCGTTTCCCCACCGAAGCCAGCACTCTGGCCGCTGCGGCTGCCGGGTGCCCGTCCGTCCGGCGACTCGGCCGGGCAGGGCCGTAAAGGAGTATCCCGTATGCGTTGGCGAAACGTCTTGTGTCTGGCCGTGGCCTTCCTGGCCCTGGCCGCATCGTCGGCTTATTCGGCCGAAGCCCCCAAGGTGGTCCGGCTCAAAAACGGCCTCACGGTCATGACCATTGAGGACGACCGCTTCCCCCTGGTTGCCGTGCGCCTTTTCGTCCATGCCGGTTCCGGTTACGAAACCCCCAAGCAGGCCGGCCTTAGCCACCTGCTTGAGCATATGGTCTTTAAATCCACTGAGAAACGCCCGTCCGGGCAGGTGGCGTCCGACATCGAGGGGGCCGGCGGCGAGCTCAATGCCGCCACGAGCTTTGACAGCACCACCTACCGGGTGGACCTGCCTGCCGAGCATTGGCGGCTTGGCCTGGATGTCATCAAGGACATGATCTTCGGGGCCAAATTTGATCCCGGCGAGCTCGACAGCGAGCGGCAGGTGGTGCTCTCCGAACTGGCCCGGGGCAAGGACGATCCCGATAACCGCCTCTTCCAGCTCACTCAGTCCATGGCCTGGCCCGGGAAGCCGTACGGCTGGCCCATCATCGGTTTCCCCGAGACGGTGTCGGGCTTTTCCGGCGACGACCTGCGGGCCTACGTGGCCGAGCGCTACCAGCCCCAGTCCATGCTGCTGGTGGTGGTCGGCAAGGTGCGGGCCGATGCAGTGGAACTGGAAGCCGGGGCGCTTTTCGGCGACCTGACCAATGACCGGCTCATCACGCCGCCGGCCGTCTATCCCATTCCCGCTGCCGCTGCCCAGCCTTCGGTGCGGGTGGAATACGGCCAGTGGGGCAAGGTGCGCCTGCAGGTGTCCTTCCCGACTCCGGGGCTTCGCAGCGCCGACGAGGCCGGCCTGGAAGTCCTGGCCAAGCTTTTGGCCGGCGATGAAACCAGCCGGCTGTACCGCACGTTTAAATACGAAAAACAGCTGGTGGACGACGTGTCCTGCGCCTCCATGACCCTGGAGCGCGGCGGTCTTTTTTTTATCGACGCCACCCTGGACGCCAAGAATCTGGCCGCCTTCTGGCAGGGCCTGCTCGGCGAACTGGCCAAACTCAAAGGCGCGTCGTTTAGCGACAAGGAGATCGAGCGGGTCAAGCTCGGTGTCGAGGACGGCCTGTACGGCGCCAAGGAGACGCTGGCCGGGTTGGCCATGAAGGCCGGCTACTTCCGGTTTTACGGCTACGAGCCGGACGGCGAGGCCAATTATCTGCGGGCGGTCAAGCTCGTGGACCAAAAGGCCCTGGAGGCCGTCATCGCCTCGACCCTTCGCCCCGAACGCATGGTGGCGGCAGTGCTTGCGCCCAAGGCCGACGAGGCCACGGTCACGTCGGCCGGGTTGACCGAGGCCGCGGCAAAAATCTGGCCTGCGCCCAAGACTGCGGCCAAGGGGGCGGATGCCGCCACTGCGGCTGCAGCCTCGCGGGTCGTCGACCTGGGGGGCGGCCACACCCTGGTCCTGCTGCCGGATGCGACCCTGCCTTACGTCTCCATGTCCATGACCTACAACGGCGGCGATGCCCTGCTGGCCAAGGATCGCCAGGGACTGGCCGAGCTGGCCGCCAATTGCCTGACCTCGGGCACGGCCAAACTCTCGGCCAACGCCCTGGAAGACTTCCTGGCCGATCGGGCGGCTTCGCTTTCGGCTTCCTCGGGCCGGGATTCGTTCTCTGTGGGTTCGCGCTTCCCCAGCCGCTTCCAGGGCGACATGTACGGCCTTTTTGCCGACATCCTGTCTGCCCCGGCTTTTTTGCCAACCGAAGTCAAGCGCGAGGTCAATGACCAGCTGGCCGCCATCAAGTCCAAGGAAGACGAGCCCATGGGGCTGGCCTTCCGCAGGCTCTTCCCGTTCCTTTTCACCGACACCGCCTACGCCTACACCCGCCTGGGCGACGCGGCCACGGTCAAGGGGTTTGGCCCCAAGGACGTGGTGGGCTTCTGGACCGCCCAGCGGTCCATGCCCTGGGTACTGGCTGTCAGCGGCGACTTCGACGCCGCTGCCGTGCAGCGTCTGGCCGAGTCCCTGGCCAAGGCCAGCGGCCCGTCCCGGCCTTTCGCCTTTGCCACGCCGCAGTGGGGGGAAAAGCGCCAGGAATCGGCCACGCTGGCCGAGCGTAACCAGATCCATCTCTTTATGGTCTTTCCCGTGCCGGGCATCGATTCTCCGGAAACGCCGGCCCTTCACCTCTTAAACGATGTGCTGGCCGGACAAAGCGGACTGCTTTTCACCCGTCTGCGCGATGGCGAGAGCCTGGGCTATTCCGTGACCTCCTTTCTGTGGCAGGCCCGCCATGCCGGGTTCATGGCCTTTTACATCGGCACCTCTCCGGATAAGGCCGAGGCGGCCCTGGCAGGATTTCGGCAGGTGGCCGACCAGCTCAAGCAGACGCCGCTCCCGGATGAACTCATGCTGCGGGCCAAGAACGTCATGGCCGGCGACTACTACCGCGAACGCCAAAGCCTTCGGGCCAGAAGCAGCGAGGCCTCCCAGTCCCTGGCCGCCGGGCTGCCCATCGACCACGAACGCCAGGTCGTCGATGCGGCTCAGGGTGTCACTCCCCAGGCGCTTCAGGAGCTGGCCGGCAAATACCTGACGCCGCAAAACGCCTATATCTTCAGCGTCAAACCCTAAGCCTGAGTCCAGGCCTGTTGCGACGCCCCTGGCCGGAGACGACTCCGGCCAGGGGCGTTTTTTTGCTGGCAATCGCGGCCGATTTGGGCCATCTGGCGGAAAAGGGGGAGCTTATGGTGGTTTGCCAGGGACTTGCGGTGCCGCTTCAGGTGGCGTTTGGCAATGGGACATTTTCCGGGGTGTGCGACGCCACGCCGGACAAGGGCGGGGCCGGCCAGGGCTTTCGGCCGCATGAGCTGCTGGAGGCGGCCCTGGGCTCGTGTCTGGTCATGGTCATGACCAAGTACGCCCTGGCCCACGCCATCCCGCTGGTTCGGGCCGGGGTCACGGTGACCCTTGACCGTTCAGACTCGGAGGTGGCGGCTTATGGCTGCACGGTGGCCCTTGAAGGCGATCTCACCGAAGAGGAGCGCAGGAAGATCCTGCGGGCGGCCAGGGCCTGCCCGGTGCGCCGGACCCTGGGCTGCCGGGTGGTGGTGACGGAGGAGATGGATGAGAAGGATGCGTGCCGCCGGCGGCTGGGGGCCTGAGGCCCCCAGACCCCCACATGGGAACAGGGGACGGCTGGTCCTGTGACGGTTGGCGAAAGGGCAGGCAGAGGATTGTTGGCGCAAGGCGTCGGCGTGGCACGCAGGAGCGCTGGTTTCGTTGCGGCTACTGGCGCAGCTTGTCGGCCGTTATCATGCGGATCAGGATGACGATGAGGCAGGCGGTGAAAACGCCCAGGGACAGGTAGCCGAAAAAGGCTTCCGAGGCGGCCAAAAGGCGCATGGGCGGGGTGGGCATACAGTCGGCGCAGCCGGTGTTGGTAAACTGGGTCACGCTGAAGTACAGGCAGTCCCGGAAGGATTCGGTGGCCTTGCCGTTGCAGGTGATCTGGAAGGCCATAAACGTCCGGGCATAGCCGGCGATGACGCAGGCAGCGTAGACCGGGAGCGACAGGGCCAGGATGACGAGGCTTCGAAACAGGACCAGCGACAGCAGGATCAGGGTTGGAAAGGTGACGGAAAAGGCAAAGGCCAGAAAGATGATCTGGTCGGGCGAGGTCGTCTTGGCCTGGCTTAAATAGACCAGATAGCCCAGGAAGGGCAGCGAGACGGCCAGCCCGATGAGGCCGAGGATGGAGCGCAGGCTCATGAACGCCGCCTGCGGCAGCAGCGCTTCGCGGGGAAGCGCTGCTGCCGGTTGGCCCGGGCCAAGCCGCCAACCCAGTTGCCGGAAGCGTCTGAAACCATGCGCCCTGCCGTATGCCGGGACAACTGCCTAGGCCCGCACCATGAGGGCGTTGACCAGCCGCATGAGCAGTTCCGGCCGATTGTGCAGATCGGAATTTTGCAGATACACCCGGCGCTGATGGAAACGATCCTTGAGGGTTTCCAGGTAGCGGTCGCGGTTTTCCACCCGCGAAGGATCATACAGCGCCGTATAGCCCGGCAGCAGTTGTTCGATGCTCTCCGGCTTGGGCAGCTGGGCTCCGGGCAAAAGATCCCAGTCCACCCACTCCAGGCGTTCCAGCAGGAGCGAGGTCTGCAGGGTCAGCGAACTTTGCAGCGGGATTTTTTGCAGATCCCGGTCGGAAGCCTTCCAGAAGCCGATAGAGTTGAAGGAATAGCCAACAGCCCCGGCCTCGAAGACGTTTAAGAAGGCTTCGACGTCCTTCCAGAGCTCGTACACCCGGAAGGGGTTGGCAAAGGGTTCGAAAACGAGTGTCTTAAGCTCTTCCTCGCTGACGTTCTCGGCCAGATTGCGCCGGGTCATGAGCGAGGCCCCCATGGCCACGGCCAGATTGCGGTCGGCAAAGCGCACCACCGGCGGCAGGCAGGTGTCCTTCATGAGCCAGACCATGAGGTCCGGGAAGGAACAGCGGTTGACGTAGGCCCCGAGCAGGTCGCGGTCAATGAGCGCCCGGCCGTTGGGGTTGCGCACGTCCTGGCCAAGGGGCAGCACCTTGCCGCCGATTTCGGTCAGGCCCAGATTCATGGTGGAGATCATGTAGCGCCAGTCCGGGTGGCCGGTCGGGCGCGAGTCGGTCTTGTCAAACAGGGTCGGTTCCCAGACCCGGCAGACCTTTTTCTCGCAGTCGATCTGGAAGGCGTCGTCGTGGAGCACGACCTTGGTAAAGCCGGCCGGCAGGGTGCCGCCGTTGTCGTGGGAATTGGTGTGCGAGGATTTGCCCGTGCCGGAGAGGCCGAAAAAGGCGATGGACCGCTTGCCCATGGCTTTGGCCTTGGCGTCGGCGCAGCCGGAAAAGTCGATTTCCTTGATACCGCCGTGGCAGGCGGCCATGCGAAGGCGCATCCCGGAGGTCCAGGCCAGGGTCAGGGTGCCCTTTTTGCGTTCGCCGAAATAGCGCATCCCGAGGTTGAAGATGACGTTGGCGTCTTCATCGACCAGGGCCAGCTGGGGGCCGCCGGCGTTGTGGTAGTAGGGGTCGATGGTGGTCCAGTGGTTGAACCCGACGACCAGGATATCGGGAATGGGGAGTTTGGGGCTGTTGGCATAGGCCTCGGCCAGTTCTTCGTAGGGCGTGAAATTGGCCAGCCAGTTGAAGACGTTGACCGCATCGTCTTCGGTGGCCACGATGGTGGCCTTGATCATGAGGTCGGGGTCCAGGCCCAAAATGGCCTCGGCCTTTATCAGCGGATAGCGCTGCATGGCGAAGACGGCCTCGCGCAGGTCGGATTCGACCTTGCGCCGCTCGACCGGGTCCATGCGGGTATAGAAGCGACGGGCCTTGGCCGTGCGGCCGACAATGCGGCCGTGGCAGTTGTTGAGCACCGTGGCTCCGTCTGGCAGGCCGAGGCGTTTGGCTGCCGGCGGATAGATGGGCAGATCGGTAACACTGACGTCATGCTGGCTTTTGGCCAGTTCGTAAGCCTCGGCAGCCGTAACCTTGCGGACGCGTTTGTCCAGGCAAAGGGTCTGGGCAATAGACCGAAGCGGCGGCATTTCGGTCATGTCGTCGCGATAGTAGTCGTGGCTGGCGCGGCTGGCCATGAAGCCTCCATGGGGAAGTGAATTGGCGTTTAGTATTACGCGGTTGGACCGCTCGGGTAAACCGTTTTTTCCAACAGGTCAGCCGCGCCGTCCCGGGGTGAAGCGTTTGGGGTCGATGCCGTACTTTTTGACCTTGTAGTTGACCACGCGATAGCTTTCCCGCAGATCGCGGGCGGCCTGGTACATGTTGCCCCGGGCCTTTTTGAGCGCTTCCACCAGCAGTTCCTGTTCGAACTTGGCCACGGCCTCGCCAAAGGAGAGCGAGGGTTCCGTGCCCGAGGATTCGCCGGTCTGCAGGGTGGGCGGCAGATGGTAGGTGCGCACCACGGCCTCGTCGCAAAGCGTTGCGGCGCGTTCCATGCAGTTGGCCAGTTCCCGCACGTTTCCCGGCCAGTGGTACTGGCTTAAAAGATCGATGGCCGGGGTGGAGATGCGGCGCACGCTCTTGCCGGTGCGCACGGAAAAATCTTCCAGGAAATATTCAGCCAGGGGCAGGATGTCCCCCATGCGGTCGCGAAGGGGCGGCACATAGAGGGCAAAGACGCCCAGGGCGTAAAACAGGTCTTCCAGGAACGCGCCCTGGCCCATGGCGTCTTCCAGGGAGGCCGCGCTGGCCGCCACCACCCGGGCGTCCACGGCCACGGTGGTGTCGCTGCCCAGACGGTTGACGGTCCCTTCCTGGATCACCCGCAGCACCCGGGCCTGGGCCGCTGGCGACAGCTCCTCGATGTCGTCGAGAAAGACGATGCCGCCCTGGGCCAGCTCGAACAGGCCGCGCTTGGAGCGGGTGGCCTTGGAGCGTTCGCCCTTTTGCACGCCAAAGAGGTGCTCCATCACCGCTTCCTGGGGCATCTCGCCGCAGCCCAGGCGCAAAAACGGGCGCACCCGGCGGTTGCCCAGGCTGTGCAGGCAGCGGGCCAGAAATTCCTTGCCCGTGCCTTCCTCGCCCCGAAACAGGACCGGGTCGTTGGAGTCGGCGGCCTGGGTGATCTGGCGCAGCACCAGCCGGATGCTTTTGGAAACGGCCACGGGCTGGTCCGGGACGGTCTGGGCCGGGGTTTCCTCATCCGGTTGGGGCACAGTGGCCGCGGTGCGGCGCGAGATGTCGAGTTCGTCGCGAAGGCGCAGGGAGGCGTTGCCGAGGATGCCGCCGACCACCGCGAGAAATTCCCGGTGCGCCTCCAGAAAGACCATGGGGGCCTTGGGCAGGTCGATGCTCAGCGCCCCGACCACGCCCGAAGGGGCCACCGGAGAAAAGCCTTCCACCTGGCCGTCGGGCGTCGGCACGGTCACCGGCACGCAGATGTGGGACAGGGTGGAGAGTTCCTCGGGCGGCCGGCCGATAAAGTCGGGGTGGTCCTTGACGTCCTGCAAAATAAGCGAGCGGCGCGAACCGATGACCTGTCCCATGGTGATGGGGGCCGGGCCATACAGATGGTCCAGGCCCTGCTGGCGGCCGTGGGACAGGACGATGCGGGCACCGGGCTGGGGCAGGTCGTGCAGTTCCAGGCAGACCCGGCGGTAGCCCAGGGCTTCCACCAGGACGGCCAGGGCGTTTTCCAGTCCCCGGCGCACGGCCCGTCCGGGACCGGTGACGGCCACGATACGGGTCAGTGCGCCGTAAAAGGCCGGTCCGGCCCCGTCAAAGGACGTGAGCGCGTCGATCACGCGGCCTGACCCGCAGCGGCAGCCTCGGCGCCAAGGGCCAGGGCCTTGAGGTTGGCCGCGACGAGCTTGGGCTTGAGGTATTTTTCGATGGAGCGGGCCAGGGCTTCGACAGAAAAGGGCAACGCCCCGCAGGCCGCCGCCGCGCCAAGGAGCACGGTGTTGGCGGCCTTGGCCGTGCCTGCCTGCTCGGCCAGACTGATGCACGGCAGCATGACCACCCGGGCGGCATAGCCCTTGGCGGTGTCGAGCACCTGCGTGAGCGGCGGATAGCATTCCCGGCCCAGGCACACACCGACCGGCTGGAGGGATTCGCTGTTGCCGACGACAGAGCCGCCGCGCTTGAGCATGGGCAGGGCCCGCAGGGTTTCCAGCAGCTCGAAGCCGAGGATCACGTCGGCCTCGCCCGGAGCGATGATGGCGCTTTTATAGCCGCCGACCAGGAGGGTCGATTCGACCACGCCGCCGCGCTGGGCCATGCCGTGGATCTCGCCCGAGGTGACGGGCAGCCCGGCGTCCAGGGCGGTGCGGGCCAGCAGGGTGGTGGCGGTCAGGGTTCCCTGGCCGCCGACGCCGGTGAAAAAGATGCGGGCGCGAGTCATTTCGCCTCCTTCTTGCCGGGCTTGAGGTCCGGGGAGAGCTGGACGCAGAACATGCAGCCGTCGCACTGTTCGGCGTTGATGGAAAACACCCCGTCGACCATGGCAAAGGCCGGGCAGGCCAGATTGTCGCGCACGGTGAGGCAGGCGGCAGGATCGCCGGCCACCCGGGCGGGCAGGGTCTTTTTGGCCTGGCCCACGCGCCGGGCGTGGATGGGGCAGGGGTATTCGGCCACCAGCACACGCGGGCCGTGCTTCTGGGAGAGGTCGGTCAGGGCGGCCAGCGTGGCCTTGTGGTTGAGCGGATTGACCTTGACCGGTTCCACGCCGCAGGCCCGAATCAGCGCCATCAGGTCCACCGGGTTCGGGTTGTCGCCGAAGATGGTGGTATCCACGCCCGGATTGGGCTGGTGCCCGGTCATGGCCGTGGTGCGGTTGTCGAGGATCACGATCAGGATGTCGTGGTTGTAGGCCACGGCGTCAATGAGGCCGGTGATGCCGGAATGGAAAAAGGTCGAGTCGCCGATAAAGGCCACCACGGGTTTTCCCGAGGCCCGGGCAAAGCCGGCGCCGGTCGAGATGGACGACCCCATGCACAGCAGGAAATCGGCCGCTCGGAAGGGGGGCAGAAAGCCCAGGGTGTAGCAGCCGATGTCCGAGGAATAGACGGCCGTGTCGCCGTAGACTTCGCGCACGGCGTAGTAGGCGGCCCGGTGGGGGCAGCCGGCGCAGAGGTTGGGCGGACGCCGGGGCAGATCATTGGGCACGGCCAGGGTTTCCACCGTGGCGGCAGGGCGGCCGAGGAAGGTGCGCACGGCCTGGCGGACATTGGCCGTCGAAAACTCGCCGCGCCGGGGCAGATGCTCGCTTTTGCCGCAGATTTCCACCGCAATGCCGCGGGCCTGGGCCAGGGCGCGGATCTCGGTTTCCAGCACCGGTTCCAGTTCCTCGACGATGAGCACCTTTTGGCAGGAACCCAGGAAGTCGGCGATGCGGTTTTCGGGCAGCGGATAGGTCATGCCCAGTTCCAGCACACGCACCGTGCCGGTCAGGCCGTCTTCTTCCAGCACGTCGGCAAGATAGTTGCGGCTGACCCCAGAGGCGATAAAGCCGGTGTCGCCGGCCCCGGATTCGATGTTGTAGGGCGAGGCGTCGGCTTCGGCCCGAAGCCCGTCGAGCAGGGCCAGCAACCGGGCGTGCATGACCCGGGCCGAGGCCGGCAGCGGCACGAACCGGGCCGGGTCCTTGGCAAAGGGCTTTTCAGCCGGGGTGGTCGGCATTTCGCCCACCGTGACCGGACCGCGCACGTGGTTGACGCGGGTGGTGGTGCGAAGAAGGACCGGATTTTCAATACGCCGGGACAACAGCAGGGCGTCACGGGCCATGTCCTTGCATTCCTGGGCCGTTGCCGGCTCAAAGCAGGGCAGGCCGCCCAAGCGGGCATAGATGCGGTTATCCTGCTCGTTTTGCGAGGAATGGCAGCCCGGATCGTCGGCCGAGAGCAGCACCAGTCCGCCCGGAGCCGAGACGTAGGCCAGGGTCATGAGCGGATCGGCGGCCACGTTGACGCCCACATGCTTCATGGTGACCAGGGTGGGCAGCCCGGCCAGGGCCGCGCCGCCGCCCACTTCCAGGGCGACCTTCTCGTTGACGGAATATTCGAAATAGTACGGCGCACCCTGGCTCAAGCGGAAAAACGTATCCGGCACTTCCGAAGACGGGGTTCCCGGGTAGCAGGTCACAAACCGCACGCCGCCTTCCAGGGCGCCCCTGGCGATGGCCTCATTGCCGAGCAGCAGCAGGGTTTCCCCGGCTGCCGCGCTTAAAAGCTCCTTGCCCACGTATCAAACCTCCAACACGCAACGGACGCCGCAGCCGGCGTCCGTCCTCACCGGGGCTGCCCGGGGAGTGGTGTGCATATTCAGCGTTGCGTTGGTCGCCTGGCCGCAGCCGGCGTTAGCCGTTGGTCTTGGCAGCGCCGCCGGTCTTGGCCCGCAGCTCGACGATGCGCGCATCGATGAAGCTGGCGTTTTGGACATTGCCGTCGGCCTTCATGCGCTCGTAGGCGGCCAGGGCCTTTTGCCACTGTCCGGCCGCTTCGGCGGTGACGGCCAGCTGGCGGTCGATGGTCATGGAGAAGCCTTTGGGGGCGGAGATGGTCAGGGCTTCGAGCACGTCCACGGCCTTGGCGTCCTGGCCGGCGCGCGACAGGGCAGCGGCCTGTCCCAGGCCGGCGATGGTTTTCATGCCGGTCGGAGCGGACTGGGCCACGGCTTCAAAGGCGCTGGCGGCCTTGGCGAAATCGCCCAGGTTCTGGGCGGCTTTGGCCAGTTCCAGGTTGATGCCGGCCTTGGCTCCGGCCGGAGCCGTCTTGGCCAGGGTTTCCAGGGCGGCGATGCGCTCCGCCCCGGTCTTGGTGGTGATGATTTCGCCAAGGGCGGCCTCGGCCTTTTCGGTCTGGCCTTTCTGGTACACGCCATACAGGGCATAGCCGCCGGCGGCCACCAGGACAATGGCAGCTGCGGCCAGGGATTGCCGCCAGTACTGCACGGGAAGGCGCAACACGGCCGGGATGTCGGATGTCTTGGCCGAGCCGTGCTGCGGGGTCTGGGAATCAGTCATGCAAACGCCTCCAAAGCGCGTACGAGTTTCATGAAAAAGGGGGTTCAATTAAGCACAAAGGGGGGGGAGTGTCAAAAGGAGACGCAGGCCCGGTGCGTTGCCAAGCCCGGGGCCGGTTGCCGTGCCCGGTGCTGCGGATCAGTCCGGCGACAGGGCGGCCCGGGCCGCGCCCACCAGGCCGGCCTCGGCCGAGGCGTCCTCAATCAGGAGCAGTTCGATCCCCTGCGGAACCAGGGGCCGGCCCAGGGCAAAGGCCTCAAACCCGGCGCGCATGGCCGCAAAGGCGGCTACGTCCAGGCGGTTGGCCCGGGAACCCGGCACCAGGACCGCGCCGATGGGGCGGGTGCGGTGGATTTCAGCAGCCAGCATGGCCAGATGCGCCCCCAGGATGGCGTAGACGCCGGCGGCTTCCCGGGCGGCCCGGGCGTCCGGGCCGGTCAGGCGGCCATGGAAAAAGGGAATGGCTTCTTCGATGCCAAGGCCGTAGCGGGTGAGCAGTCCCAATTCGTGGGCGGCCATGGCCACGCCATAGTGCGAGAGCGGCATCCGCGGGGTGGAAAAAAGCGTTGCCCCCGGCCGTGACGGACAGGCCCGGGTGACCAGCCAGCCGTATTCGTCAAAACCCGGGGCACTGTGGCCGTTTGCATCCAGAACATGGACACAGGGGCAGGCTCCCAGACGCACGGTCAGCAGATGGCCGCCGCCGACCGCCTGACGGCCGCCACCGTGGTGGTAGGCAAACAGCGCCTGGGCCCTGGCGTCGTTTATGACGACACCGGGCCGGCCCGGAAAGGCCTGGGCCACCACCTGCCGGATGGCTTCGGCAGCGCCGCCCAGGGCGGCATTCGGGCAGGCGGCGAACAGCCCGAACTCGGCCACCGGCCGTACCATGCCGTCCAGCACCGTGGCGGCGACAGCGATGCCCACAGCCTCCACTGCCGCGGCAGCCGGACCAAGGCTGCGCCTGGCTGCCGCGACAATGCCGCCGATTGCCTCGGTGAGGCAGCAATGCGCCTCGCCCGGACAGGTTTTGCGGCGGGTCAGGTCCATGACCTGGCACCCGCCGTCGGCGGTCAGGCGCACCAATCCCCAGCTCGTCAGATGCTGGCCGATATTGATGGCCAGGGCCAGCCCCGGCCGAAGCGGCGCGGCAGCGTCGGACCCGGCGGCGCGGCCGCTTCCGGGAACCTGCTCCAGCAGCAGGCCGGCTGCAGCGTCGATGACAAGTCCTTCGCCAAAAACGGATTCGATGAGCCTGTGCAGAAAATACAGGGACATGTCGGAAAAACTGTCCGGATGGAGCAACAGGTTCGAGCGCACGGCCGCAAGGATGCCGGGGTCGAGGCCGGGGGCGGCGGCCAGGGTCGCCCGTTTGGCTCCGGCCGTGCACACGACGTTGTTCACAAGGGCGGAGAGGTACAATTCGATGAGGCGTTTGCCCTGGGCATCCGGGGAAAGCGGCAGGCGCAGGCGCTCGATGACCGGCGGGTAGGGACCCCGGTCGAAGACCAGGGCGGCCGGAGCCGAGGCGGCCGGGTCCAGATCGGCAAAGGCCTGCCGCCAATCGACCAGGTAGGGGGAGATGGGTTGGTTGGGCGCAAAGAGGTCGAGGGACAGGTCGCAACGCATGAATACCGCCTTGTCCGTCCCGCCCTCTGCCAAGGGGGCTCGGCCGAAGCCCGGTCCGGGCGACGCCAGCATCCGGTCGGGACCGGGGATGCCCGTGCAGTCTGCTGCGGCGTCCTGGCGGTTACAGTCTTTGCGGTCTTTTTCAGGAGCAGTGTCGGGGCGTTGGGACATGGGCAGCCTTTACCGTGTCGCGGGCCGGGGAGGGACCCGGCCCGGGCGACGGCAGATGCCCTCAGGCGGCGGTCAGTTGATTGATCTTGCGTTCGATGAGCACCTTGGCCCGCATGGCCAGCTGGCTGACATCGGGTTTGGAAATCTGGTCGTCGGCCCCGACCGCCTCGCCCTTGTGGCGCAGCTTGTCGGTAATAAGCGACGAGAAAAGGATGACCGGCAATTCCCGCAGGACCGGGTCTTCCTTGATGCGCTTGGTCAGGTTGTGGCCGTCCATGGCCGGCATTTCGATATCGGCCACCATGACATGGACGAAGTTGGTCAGGGGCTGCTGCTCGTTTTCCGATTTTTCCTTGATCTGGGCCAGCAGGTCCCAGGCTTCGCGGCCGTTTTGCACGGCAGTGACGTCGAAGCCGGCCTTGTTGAGCAGGTCCTTGAGCATTTCGCGCACGAGTACGGAATCGTCGGCAACAAGCGCCCGGTAGCGGCTGGCCGAGTTCCACTCGATGCTCATGTCCAGACGCAGGCCGAGATTGGGGTTGAGGTCGGCCACGATTTTTTCCAGGTCCAGGAGAAAAACGATGCGGTCCTCAAGCTTGACCACGCCGGTGATGGAATCGCCGCTCATTTTGGAGACATAGCGGTTGGGCGGTTCCACGGCCTCCCAGCTCATGCGGTGGATGCGGGTGACGCCGGAAACCAGAAAGGAGGTGGTGACATTGTTAAATTCCGTGACGATGACCTTGGGCGATTCGGTGTCCTGGCGCGTTTTGTCGAGCCACACGCTCAAATCCACCAGGGGGATGATGTGGTTGCGCAGATTAAAGGCCCCAAGCACGCTTGGATGGGACACTTCCGGCATCCCCGTGACCTTGGGCAGGCGGATGATCTCCAGGACCTTGGCCACGTTGACCCCGTAGTAGCCGCGGTAGTGGCCGGCAACTTCCGGCGCATTGGCGGTAAACGAGGAGGCCGTGGGTTCGTCAATGAAAAACTCCACGATCTCAAGCTCGTTGGTACCGGCTTCAAGAAGGATATTGGTCTGGGCCATCGGGGTCTCCCCAGGTCGTGCCAGGGTCGCCCTTTTCGGCGGCGACATGGCATCGGCGTTAAATCCGTGTGATCAGCAACAGTGCTCGTGCCCGGGAATACCCTGGGTTCTGCGCCAGTTGCCTAGTATGATTCCAGCACTTGCTGGACGCGGTCAATTATTTTCTTCGGTGTTGAAGCGCCGGCTGTCAAGCCGATTGTGTGGTAATTGGCAAACATCTCCGGGGAGAGCTCGTCTGCGGTCTCCACATGGACGGACGGCGTGCCGGCGGTCCGGGCCACCTGGGCCAGGCGTCTGGTGTTGCCGGAGTCGCGCCCGCCGACCACGACCAGAAAATCGACCGCCGCAGCCAGATCCATGGCTTCCTGCTGTCGGTTCATGGTGGCATTGCAGATGGTGGAGAGCACTGCCAGTTCGGTTCCGAAACGATCCTTCAGGTAATCCCTGATGCGCAGGAATTCCTGTTCGTCCTGGGTGGTCTGGGCGGCCAGAAAATAGGCCGGGCCATGCGGCAGGCTCAACTCTTCCAATTCGGCCATGGAATCAAAGACATAGGCCCCGGCCGTGGCGTAGCTCAAAAGGCCCTTGACCTCGGGATGGTCCTCCTCGCCGAAAAGCAGCAGCACCTTGCCATGGCGGGCCTGGGCGAAAATGAGGGTCTGGGCCTTTTTGACCTTGGGGCAGGTGGCGTCGACCAGTTGCGCGCCCCGGGTTTTTATGGCTTGGCGCACCGGCTCGGGGATGCCGTGGGCCCGGATGACCACCGTGGCGTGGCCGGGGATGTCGGCCGGGTCGTTGACCACGCCGACGCCCTTGGCCGCGAATTCCTCCAGCACCTGGGGATTGTGGATGATGGGACCGAAGGTGACAATGGTTTTGGCCACCTCCCCGGTCGGGGTGTCAATGAGCGAAGTGAGTTTTTTGAGCGCCAGGTCCACGCCCATGCAGAACCCGGCGGTTTCGGCGCGAAGCAGTTTCATGCGGTTTCTCCGGGAGCTTGAAGTGGGGCAGTGCCAAGGGCCTCGGCCTCGTCGACGATGTGGGCCAGTTCGTCCCAGGATTCCACCCGGCACAGCCGGTCGCGAAGGGCCCGGCAGCCCGGCAGGTCGCGCAGGTAGCGCGGCACGGCCGTTCGCATCCGCAACAGCGCCTGCCGGTCGTCGGCATACTCCCGGCAAAGGGCGGCGTGGCGGCGGATGACCTCGCACACCGGCGGCAGGGCCGGACCCGGGGTTTCCGGCGTCTGGGGCAGCAGGGCGGCGTGGCGGGCGAAAATGCGCGGATCGGCCAGGGCACCCCGGGCGTACATGACGCCGGCCGCGCCGGTGTGGGCCAGGACCCGCCGGCCGTCCTCGGCGGCCATGAGGTCGCCGCTGGCCAGGACCGGCAGCGGCGAGGCGGCCACAAAGGCGGCCAGGGCGTCGTGGTTGGCCGTGCCGGAAAATCCCTGGCTGGCGTGGCGGGGATGGAGGGTCAGCCAGGAGACTCCGGCATCGGCCAGCCTGGGGGCCAGATCCAGGTCCACCCGGGCCGGCGGCCTGGGGCCCAGGCGCAGTTTCACCCCGACCCGGCCCGGACCAAGGGCCCGGACCATGGCTGCGGCGCAACCGACCAGCCAGTCGGGGTCGTCCAGAAGGGCTGCGCCGGCTCCGGTTTTGATGACCTTTCGCACCGAGCAGCCGCAGTTGAGATCGAAATAGGTGAAACCATCCCCGGCCAGGGCAACGGCGGCCCGGTAAAGACAGTCGGGCTCCGAACTGAAGAGCTGGACAACCAGCGGGCTGTCGGCCGGGCAGGTGTCCAGCAGCCGGCGGGTGTTTCGCGAATCATAGAGCAGGCCTTTGGCGCTGACCATTTCCGTGACGGCAACGGCTGCCCCGAGTTCGCGGCACAGCAGGCGAAACGGCAGATCGGAAAATCCGGCCAGGGGAGCCAGCCAGGGAGCGTGGGGAGCGATAAGGGGGTGCAGCATGGGGCGAGTGTGTTCCTCCCGGTTTCATAGCCTAAGGCCGGGCCGGGAGCAATGGCCGGCTGGCGCGGCTGTATCCGGCCGGCCCGGTACTGCAACACGGGCCATCCGGATCTGGGGCCGTCTGCGATGGCTTTGGGCCGGATGTTGTCGGGCCATGGCCCAAGGACGGGCCAATGCCGCGCCGGGACAGGGGGAAGGCGCGGGGAAGGAAGGCCCGGAGAGGGTTCGGATCCGCATTGTCTTGCCCCGGCGAGCCTCTCTCGTGTACCCTCAGGCCAAAGCCGCCTGTCGGAGATGTTTCGACGTGGCCGGAAAAAGTATGTCCCCGGGCCGTCTGCGCCCTGGGTCGTTGTTGGAGTTGCATGGAAAATAAAGCTCATAACGAAACGCAGCCGCTGCCGTTGCTGGAGCAGGCTCTGGCCCCGTTTCGACGTTTCAGTCACATTCAGGCCTCGGGCGGGCTTATGCTTATCGCCTGCACCGTCATTGCCCTCATCTGGGCCAACTCGCCTCTGGCTCCGGCTTATTTCGCCCTGTGGGAGACACCGGTCAGCCTGGGCTTTGGCGACATGGTCCTGTCCAAGACCCTGCTCCATTGGATCAACGACGGGCTGATGGCCGTGTTTTTTTTCATGGTTGGGCTTGAGATCAAACGGGAGGTCCTGGTCGGGGAACTCAACAGCCTGGGACAGGCCGTCTTGCCCGTGGCCGCGGCAGTGGGCGGCATGGTGGTGCCGGCGCTGCTCTACGCCTGGCTCAACCGGGGAGAGCCGACCATGGCCGGCTGGGGCGTGCCCATGGCCACGGACATCGCCTTTGCCCTGGGGATTCTCTCGCTTCTGGGCGACCGGGTGCCGGTTGGCCTCAAGGTCTTTTTGGCGGCCGTGGCCATTGTGGACGACATCGGCGCGGTGCTGGTCATAGCCCTTTTTTATTCCGGCGATATTTCCCTGGTCTCGCTGGTGGTCGGCGGGGCCATGTTCGTGGCCATGCTGGCCATGAACGCTGCCGGCGCGCGCCATCCTGCAGTCTACACCATCCTTGGCTCTATCATGTGGCTGGCCTTTCTCAAATCCGGCGTCCACGCCACCGTGGCCGGGGTGCTGGCGGCCATGGCCATTCCGGCCCGCACCCGCATTCCGGCCGGGGCGTTTTTGCACAAGGCCAGACGACTCCTGGACTGTTTTGCCGCTTCCATGGAACCGGGACAGGTCCTTTTGGCCAACAAGACCATGCAGGGCACGCTGGAAAATCTGGAGGGGGCCTGCCGCCGGGCCAGCGCTCCCCTGCCGCGCATCGAGCATGCCCTGCATCCCTGGGTGTCTTATGGCATCATGCCGCTTTTCGCCCTGGCCAATGCCGGCGTCCCGCTTACCGGACAGGCCGGGGCAGGGCTGGTCGAGCCGGTGTCGCTGGGGATTTTCCTGGGGTTGTTCGCCGGCAAGCAGCTCGGCATCTTTCTGGCCTGCGTTGCCATGTTCCGGCTGGGGCTGGCTGCCTTGCCCCAGGGGATGCGGCTTTTGCATTACTATGGCGCGTCGGTTCTGGCCGGCATCGGCTTCACCATGTCCATCTTCATCGCCGGGCTGGCCTTTGGCGAGGCGGATGCAGTGGCGGCCAAGGCCAAGGTGGCGATTTTGGCCACCTCGACCCTGGCCGGGGTGCTTGGCTATCTGGTCCTGCGCCGGGTCGAGCCCGGCCCGCAGTAGCCGGGATCGGACACTGCAGACCGGGAAGGGGCCTGCCCCTGTCCGGGAGGCTCAAAAGCGGTCAGGCGGCCGGAGTTGCTGCTTCCTTGCCCAGTCCCGGCCGCACCCAGGTCAATTGCCGCACGCCATGAAGACCCTTGAAGCAGTTGCCGGCCCGGATGCCGGCCAGGGCCGCGTCAGGATCGGGCACGTCGCAGCCGGCCAGGACATCGATGCCGCAGGCAAAAAGGCTCCCTGCAAAGGGCGTGGTCGGGCCGAGCAGGATGACCAGGGCGTCCGGGCGGCAGGCGGCCAGCAGGCCGGCCAGGGTGCCGTTTAAAAGCGTTGTGCCGGTGATGGCCACCACCTCGGCCCGCGGGAGTATCTCGCCGGCTTTGTCCGCCGGCAGGTCGCCGGGCTTGGGCCGTTTTTCCAGCACCTGGAAATCGGCAAACGAATCCCGCAATTTTTCCACGAACGGGAAATGGCCGACCACAGCCACGCGCCTGCCGCGGCCATAGGTGAGCAGCACATCCTGGCCGGCTGCGGTCGTGGCCTCGGCCGGCGACGGCAGCAGGGAGTTGACGGCGGCCATGGCCAGGGAGGCCGCGTCGGTATTGGCCGCTGCCGCATCGAGCAACAGCCCGGCGGCGGCATGGGCCGTGGCCGGGGCGGGTGCGGCCGGCAGCGGGGCGAGGCCGGCCAGGACATGGGAAACCAGGGAGGCCAGGCCAAGCTGCCTTGAGGCTGCGGCCACCAGGCAGGTTCCCGTGGTCACGGCTTCAAGAGGTGCATCCGGATGGCCGCGGGTTTCCTCCACCAGGGCGCGCAAAATCTCGGATTGAGGCGTCTGTCTTCGCATGGTCAACGGCTCCGTTACTGCCGGGGGCGGCCTCCGGTCTGGTCGAGTTTGTCGAGCACCCGACGGCACAGCAGGTCGTAGCCGGTCATGGTCATGTGGACGCCGTCTCCGGCCCGAAGGGAAACGGTCTTGCCGTCGATGGTCTTGGCCTGGACGTAATTGCCGGCCTCGTCGGTGAAAATGTCCGAGGCTTCCATATAGGTGCAGCCCGTCACCTTGGAGCAGGCCGTTTTTGCGGCCGCGTTGACCGCAGCCACCCGTTTGGAATAGGCCGCCTCCTTCATGGCCGGCAACCCCACCCACAACACCTGCACATGGGCATCGGCGGCGATGCGCAGGAAGCGTTCGGCCTTGTCGGCATAGGCCGTATTCCACTCCGGCGTGCCGGCGGCCTTGCCGGCGATGGCGTTGTTGGCATCGTTGCCGCCAAGGACCACCACCACGGTGCTGATGCGTTCCCGGGCCAGCAGTTCGGCCAGTTCCTTGTCCCAATCGTATTTCTTTTTGGAAATGAGCCCGGTGGAGATTTTGCCCATGGGCCGGCAACCGACATTCCCGGCCTTATTGAGGCGCGCTTCCATGGTCATGCCAACGCCCACAGCCAGGGAATCGCCGACCACGGCTACGGCCGGCCCGTCGCTTTTGGCCTTGCCCTTGGCGGCCGCAGGCGTCTGGGCTCCGGGAGCCGGGGCAGCGTCCGGTCTGGCTTTGGCCGGCGCGTCCGGCGATGGTTCGACCGGTTCGGACCGCGGCGGGACCATGGCCGCGGTGCGGGCCGGTTTGGGGTCGAGCGCCTGTTTGGTGGCCTGTTCGGGCACAACCGGGACGGCCGGCGGCGTCGCCGGTTGGGGGGCTTCCACCACCGGCGGCACTGCCGCCGGCAGGCCGCTTACGGGCGCGGGCTTGACTTCGGCCTCGGGGGGCAGGGGCGAGGCGTTGTCCGGGGTGGCGGCCGCTTCGTCCGGGGCCTTGGCCGTCTGTTTGGCGCAGCCCGACAGAGCCAGGAGAAGCAGGAGCAGAAGCGTTGCGAGTCGTGCATATGGGTACATGGACTGTCTCCGGCCGTATGGACGGCCGTGTTGTGCGCGGGGGCGGTTGGCGTGCCTGGGACGGACTGGTCCGGCGCAAAGCCTGTTCCTCGGGTAAAAAAAACGCGCCGTAGGGCACTGTGGGCAACACCCGGCTGCCGCAAGTGCTACCCATGCGAGGATTATGACCCACGGCAGGCGCGGCGGTCAACGCCGGGCGGGGGTGGTGCCGGTGGGAAGGACGGAAGATGAGAAGCGCCATCGGGGCGCAGGGCAGCGGCCCGCCGCGTCGAAAAAACGGTGCCCGGGCCGGCGGCGCAAATCGGGAAGTTCTCCCGGATATCCAGGGCAACCACCCATGGACAAACCTGGACTTGTTTTGTGTATTTTGAGGGATTTTCGTCCTTTACACGATCTGTCCAGGAGAAACGATGCGCAACTTGTCCAAGACCAACGACGTCCTCGGGACGGCCAACCGCGGCAACATTGCCGAATCCGGCCTATGTACCCTGTGCCGGGCGGACTGCGCCGGCAAATGCGAAACCTGGCTGTCCAGCCTCAAGGGCCGGGCCATGCTCTATCCCCGGGACTTTGGCGGGGTAACAGCCGGCAGCGGCAACACCTGCCATGTGGGCGTCAACTACAACGCCCTGCGCATCCAGGGCGCCAATTACGGAGCCGTGGGCGTGGCCGCCGGCCGCACCAAGAGCGCCGATGACTGCCTGTTTACCAACGTCAATCTGGAAAGCGCCTTCGGCAATGGCCTTAAAGCCCGTCTGCCGCTCATGACCGGGGCCCTTGGCTCCACTTTTATCGCCGCCAAATACTGGGACTCCTTCGCCATCGGCTGCGCCCTGGCCGGCCTCCCCATTGTGGTTGGCGAGAACGTGGTTGGCGTCGACCGGCAGGCGGTGATCCAAAACGGCAAGGTGCTCGCCGCGCCGGAACTCGACCGCCGCATTACCGGCTATCTCAAGTACTTTGACGGCTACGGAGCCATCATCGTCCAGCTCAATGTCGAGGATGCCCGAAATGGCGTGGCCCAATACGTCATCGACAAATACGGCGACAAGGTCGTCATCGAACTCAAGTGGGGGCAGGGGGCGAAAAACATCGGCGGCGAGATCGAGGTGACCAGCCTGGACTATGCCCTGTTTCTCAAACAGCGCGGCTATCTCGTGGACCCGGACCCGGAAATCGAGGCGGTCAGGGAGGCCTTTGCCGCCGGAGCCGTCAAGGGCTTCGCCCGCCACTCCAGGCTCGGCTACACCGATCTGCCAAGCGAAGCGGCGGTGCAGGACACCTTCATGGCCAATGTGGCCTGCCTGCGCAACCTTGGCTACCGCAACATTTCGCTTAAAACCGGGGCCTACGGCATGGAAGCCCTGGCCATGGCCATGCGTTACGCCACAGACGCCGGCCTCGACCTGCTCACCATCGACGGTTCCGGCGGCGGCACCGGCATGAGCCCCTGGAACATGATGGAAACCTGGGGCGTGCCGTCCATCCTGCTCCATGCCAAGGCGGCCGAGTATGCCTCGCTGCTCGCTTCGCGCGGGCACAAGGTGGTGGACCTGTCCTTTGCCGGCGGCTTTGCCCGGGAGGACCACATCTTTAAGGCCCTGGCCCTGGGCGCGCCCCATGCCAAGCTCATCTGCATGGGCCGGGCCGTCATGATCCCGGGATTTCTGGGCTCCAATATCGAGGGGGCCTTGCACCCCGAGCGCCGGGCCGCCGTCAACGGCAACTGGGACGCCCTGCCAAAGACCGTCAAGGATATCGGCGACACGGCAAGCGAGCTTTTTGCCGGCTACGCCGACGTCAAGCGCAAGCTCGGGGCCAGGGAAATGGAGAACATCCCCTACGGCGCCATCGCCATCTGCACCCTGGCCGACAAGCTCGGGGCCGGCCTGCAGCAGTTGCTGGCCGGGGCGCGCAAGTTCAGCGTCGCCCAGATCGACCGGCGCGACATCGCCTCGGGCAATCGCGAGACCGAGCGGGAGACGCAGATCCCCTTTATCACCGACATCCAGGACGAGACGGCCCGCAATATCCTGCTTGGATAAGCATTCGGCCGTCTTCGCCATCCGCCGGCCCGGCAGTTCCTGGTGGAGGATGGCCCGGACAAAGGCCGGTCGCCTGGAGTGAGATCGAAAATCGGGCCAGGCTGCAGGGGCGGCAGCCGGCCGCAAAGACAGTCGCCCGGGGATGCGTCGAAAAAACGCATCCCCGGGCGACTGGTGTTTGCCGGATCTGGAAGCGGTTGGGTTTCCGGGACGGCTTAGCGCATGGCTTCGGGGAAGAGTTTGGCCCCGAGTTCCCGCAGCTTGTACTTCTGGACCTTGCCGCTGGTGGTCAGCGGGAATTGATCGACAAAGGCGATGTACTTGGGAATCTTGTGCCAGGCGATCTGGCCCCGGCAGAAGTCGCGCACGTCCTCGGGGGCTATGGCCGCATCCTTTCGCAGGATGATAAACGCCCCGACTTCCTCGCCGTACTTGCGGCTGGCCACGCCCGCCACCTGCACATCGGCAATGCCCGGCATGGTGTAGAGGAATTCCTCGATTTCGCGCGGATAGATGTTCTCCCCGCCCCGGATGATCATGTCCTTGATGCGGCCGGTGATGACCACGAAGCCGTTCTCGTCCATGACGCCGAGGTCACCGGAATGCAGCCAGCCGTTTTCGTCGATGCACTTGGCCGTGGCTTCGGGGTTGTTGTAATAGCCCTTCATGGCATTGTAGCCGCGACAGCACACTTCGCCCTGCTTGCCGCGGGCCACTTCCTGGTTGGTTTCGGGGTCAAGCACCTTGACCTCGACATGGGGGAAGGCCTTGCCCACGCTCTCGACCCGGTAGTGGTACGGATCATCCACATCGGACTGGGTCATGCCTGGCGAGCTTTCGGTCAGGCCGTACACGCTGGTTATCTGCTTCATGTACATCTTCTCGGTCACCTGCCGCATGGTCTGCACCGGGCAGACCGAACCGGCCATGATGCCGGTGCGAAGCGAGGAGAAGTCGAACTTCGGAAACAGCGGATGTTCCAGCATGGCAATGAACATGGTCGGCACGCCGTAGACGGCCGTGCACTTTTCCTGCTCGATGGACATCATGGATTTGACCGGATCGAAGACCTCGGTAAAGACCATGGTGGTGCCATGGTTCAGGCAGGCCATGACGCCGAGGACGCAGCCAAAACAGTGGAACAGCGGCACATGGATAAGAAGCTTGTCCTTGTTGGTGAACCGCTGGCGCTGGCCGATGGAATAGCCGTTGTTCAAGATGTTGTGGTGGCTGAGCATGACGCCCTTGGGAAAGCCGGTGGTTCCCGAGGTGTACTGCATGTTCACCACGTCGTGGCAGGAGAGCGTGGCCTGCCGGGCCTTGAACTGCTCGTCGGAGATGGTGCGGGCCAGCCCGATGATCTCCGGGATGGAGTACATGCCGCGATGCTTTTCCACACCAAGGAAGCAGACGCGCTTTAAGTGCGGGAAGGTCTCGCTCTTGATCGCTCCGCGCTGCATGGTGCGCAGCTCCGGGGCCAGATCGTAGAGGATCTCGATATAGTCCGAGTCGCGAAAGCCGTTTATGATAAACAGGTTGTCGGCTTCGGAGTTGGTCAGCAGGTATTTGAGTTCATTGCGTTTGTAGGCCGTGTTGACGGTGAGCAGGATGGCTCCCATCTTGGCCGTGGCAAACATGAGCGCCACCCAGAAGGGCACGTTGGTGGCCCAGACCCCGACTTTTTCGCCTTTCTTGATGCCAAGGGCCATGAGGCCCTTGGCCAGTTCGTCGGTGAGTTCGTCGAACTGCTGCCAGGTCAGGCGGTAGTCGCGGTCAACGTAGACCACGGCGTCCTGGTCCGGGAACTTGGAAGCCGTCTCGTTTAAGAGCTGCCCCAGGGTGAGGTCGCGCAAGGGAGGCACGAAGGTCATGGGCGGCTCCTTGTTTATTGCGGGATGTAGAGGACCGCGTAAATGTCGGTCCTGGGCGCATTGCCGCAGCCCACGTAATGGGGCACCACCGAGTTGAAATAGACGGAATCTCCGGCAGCCAGGACATGGCGGTCCGGCCCGACAATGACTTCCAGTTCGCCGGAAACGACCACGATGAATTCTTCGCCCTCGTGGGAGGACAGGGGTTTTTCGCCGGACGCATCGTCGTCAGGGTAGATTTCGATGAAAAACGGCTCCATATGGCGGTCGGTCTTGGCCGCGCCCAGGGAGTGGTAGCGAAACGCAGCCCGTTTGCCCCGGGCCTTTCGCAGCACGGCATCGTCTTCGCCGCGCTCGACCCGGCAGGTCAGGCAGATGTCGCTGTCAATAGCGTCGTCCATGAACGTGCCCAGGCGCTGGCCCAGGGCCAGGGCGATCTTGAGGAGGGGGCCAAGCGACGGGGTGACGTCCTCTTCTTCGAGGGCGGTTAGAAACTCGACCGTGAGGCCTGTACGATTGGACAGCTCCTCGCGGGAGAGTTCCTGCCGTTCCCGATAGGTGCGGATGCGATCACCAAGCTTTTTGACGCTCATGGCTACCTCGTTGAAGAAATATGGTGGGGCGGGGCGAGAAAGGACATGCCCCGATAAGTGAGCCTGCCTAGCACATGACGCTTCGGAATTCCAGCCGTTTTTCCCGACGGGGCAGGTCGGAAAGAACAAATTGACAAGCCTGCCTTCCATGCGAAAAGACGGGTGCAACTATTTCGCAACTCAAACGCACCAGGCAAGGGGAACCCCATGAGCAAGGAGATCGGGCCGGTCCAAGAGATCGCCATGCGCCTTCGCGGCCTGCGCGAGGCCACGGGACTGACGGCCGAGGCCGTGGCGCAGGCCACCGGCGTATCGCCAACCGACGTCGTGGACTATGAAACCGGCGGCAAGGAAATACCCGTCAGCTACCTCTATGAAGTCGCCAAGGTCTGCGGGGCCGACCTGACGGCGCTTTTGACCGGCGACGACGCCCACCTGCAGGCCTATTCGCTGGTCCGCGACGGCCAGGGCCTGAATGTGGACCGGCGCAAGGCCTACAAGTACCAGGCCCTGGCCTACCGTTTCCACAAGCCCCACATGGAGCCGTTCCTGGTCACGGTGCCGCCCAAGGAGGAGTCGGAACTGGAATTTAACCGGCACCTGGGCGAGGAATTCATCTACATGCTGCGCGGCCGGCTGGAAGTGCGCCTGGGCGACGATGTGGTGACGCTCACCCCCCACGACAGCCTGTATATTTCCTCGCGCACCCCCCACGCCATGCGGGGGCTGGACAACGAGCCGGCCGAGTTTCTGGACGTGATCATCTAACCCCTTGCCATCCCTGGAGACCGCGATGCCCGTCGCCAAACTGCGACCCAAGACCTACCGTGAGCTGGTGGAGACCTTTTCCGTCTCCGTGCCTGAGAACTATAATTTTGCCTTCGATTTCCTCGACGCCGAAGCGGCCGTCGATCCCACCCGGCCGGCCATGATCCATATCGGCCCGGACGGAACCCGCCGGGATTTCGATCTGGCCTATTTCAGCAAGGAATCCGCCCGCATGGCCAATGCCTTCAAGGCCGCCGGCTTGGCCAGGGGCGACAAGGTCATGGTCATCCTCTACCGTCGGGTGGAGTGGTGGGTGACCATGCTGGCCCTACATAAGCTCGGGGCCATCCCCGTGCCCTCGCCCAATCTGCTCACCCCCCACGACATTGATTTCCGGGTCAACTACGCCGGCATAAAGGCCATCGTGGCCGAGGATTCCGTGGCGGACCGGGTGGAGGCGGCCCGGGCGGCCTGCCCGACCCTGACGGTCTGCATCCAGGTCGGCACCTCCCCCCTGCCGGCCGGCTGGCTCGATTACGAGGCCATCCGGGCGGCGGCTGCCGAGGATTTTCCCCGCACCTGCGACGCTCCGGGCGGGGCCGATCCGCTGCTCATCTTCTTTTCCTCGGGAACCACCGGCATGCCCAAGATGGTGGAGCACAGCCACGGCTACCCGCTGGGGCACCTGACCACCGGCGTCTACTGGCACAACCTGGAGCCGGGCGACATCCATCTGACCCTGGCCGACACCGGCTGGGGCAAGGCCGTATGGGGCAAGTTCTACGGCCAGTGGATGGCCGGGGCCACGGTCTTTACCTGGGATTTCCGGGGCAAGTTCGTGCCGGCGGAGCTCCTTGAGATCATCAGCGCCCACAAGGTCACGACCTTTTGCGCCCCGCCCACGGTCTACCGCTTTCTCATCCGCGAGGACCTCAAGAAGTACGATCTCTCGGCCCTGCGCTACTGCACCACGGCCGGCGAGCTGTTAAACGACAGCGTGTACCGTTCCTGGCTGGAAATCACCGGGCTTTCCATCTACGAAGGCTACGGTCAGACCGAGACCTGCCTGCAGATCGCCACCTTCCCCTGCATGAAGCCCAAACCCGGCTCCATCGGCCGGCCGACTCCGGGCTGGAACGTCGACATCCTCGACGAAGAAGGCAAGATTTGTCCGCCGGGCGTTGAAGGGGAAATCTGCCTGCGTCTGGAAGAGGGCAAGAACCTGGGGCTTTTTGTCGGCTATCTGCTCGAGCCGGAAAAGACCGCCAACGCCATGGTCAACGGCTACTACCACACCGGCGACAAGGCCTGGATGGACGAGGACGGCTATTACTGGTTCCTCGGGCGCACCGATGATCTCATCAAGTCCAGCGGCTACCGCATCGGACCCTTTGAGGTGGAAAGCGCGCTCATTACCCACAAGGCCGTGGTCGAGGCGGCGGTGACCGGCGTGCCCGATGCCGTGCGCGGCCAGGCGGTCAAGGCGACCGTTGTCCTGGCCCCGGGCTACGTGGGTTCGCCGGAGCTGGCCAAGGAGCTGCAGGACCACGTGAAAAAGGAAACCGCGCCGTACAAGTACCCGCGCATCATCGACTTCGTGCCGGAATTGCCCAAGACCATCAGCGGCAAGATCAAGCGGGCCGAGATCCGGGCCAAGGACGCCAGTCGGGAGATATAAGGGAAGCGCGAGAAGAGAAGGCAGAAGATGCCTCCGGCGGCCGGGGGCCTGAGGCCCCCGGACCCCCCAACGGAAGAAGTTCTTCGAGGGGGGCTTGGCGTGGGCTGCTCGTCCGGACGGTTTTTGAACGGGAGAGCCGAAGCATACGCTTGACGCGCGACACCGTTGCTCCGGCGGCCAAAGGGCAGTGCCCCTTTGGAAACCCATCTGGGGTTTGTTTGCATTGACCGGCCGCGCGGCCAAGTCGACGATTTGGTGTTTGAGCTTGACGGGAAAAGGGATCCAACGTGCTTAACGACACGGCGGGAGGGGCGACTCCTCCCGCTGTATGACGGCCTCCGGAGACAACCCAGCATGGAACGCACCCGCCTCTACGTCTTCGCCACGGTCTTTTTCGGCGTGGTGCTGGTCGGCACCCTGAGCTTCATGCACGTGGAGAGCCTGACCGCCCTCGATGCCCTCTATTTCAGCGTGGTCACGGTCACCACCGTCGGCTACGGCGACATCCATCCGGTCACCCCCCTGGGCAAGCTCCTGGCCATGGGGCTGATCCTGTCCGGCGGCGGCACCTTCTTCGGCATCCTGGCCGCTGCCGTGGAAATGTTCCTGGGACGGCGGGAAAAACAGGTGCGGGCCGAAAAAATCGACATGATCATCGGGCTTTTTTTCAGCCAGGTCGGCTCCACCCTGGTGCGCCGGCTGATCCGGGCCGACGCCGGCATTGGCGTCCTGCGCGACAATCTCGACGTGTCCCTGCGCTGGACCAAGGAGAATTTCAGGAAAGCTGAGGCAACCCTGAAAAAGTACCACTATGACGTGGACATGGCCGCCATTGACCTGCCGGCGCTCAACACCCTCCTGGGTGCTAATTCGGAATTTCTGGTGCGCCTGCTGGAAAATCCCAACATCCTGGAGCACGAGACCTTCACCTCGCTGTTGCAGGCCGTCTTTCACCTCAAGGAAGAGCTGGCCCACCGGCCCAATCTGGCCAGCGCGCCGGCCTGCGACATTGAGCATTTGCGTCTCGACGTCAAACGCATCTACTCCCAGATCCTTATCCAATGGCTCCATTATCTGGACCATATCAAAGACAACTACCCCTATTTCTTCTCGTTCCAGTGCCGGGTAACACCCTTCCTGGCCACCGAGGACGCCACGGTCTGTACCTGACCCTGGCCGGGTTGGGCGATTCCGGGTGACGCCGGGCTTGCCAAAACACCCCGGACCGGGCCATCTGCCGGCATGGATCGACAGGTTGTTATCTCCTTTTGCGCCAGAGTGGTGCGTGAGCCGCTGGTGCATTTCGTGTGCCTCGGGGCACTGCTCTTTGGCATAAACGCCTTCACGCGTCCGGTTGCCGCGCCGCCGGCTGCCACGAGTATTGTCATCACCGACGACGATCTGCGCCAGCTGGCCGGGCTGTGGCAAATCCAGTGGGGCCGCGCCCCGACGCCGGACGAACTGCGCCGGCTGGTGGACGGGCAGGTGCGTGAGGAGGTTCTTATTCGCGAGGCCCTGGCCGCCGGGCTGGAGCGCCAGGACATTCTGGTGCGCCGTCGTCTGGCCGCCCTGGCTGCCGCCGAAGCCGAGGCCGGGCCGCCGCCGAAACCGTCCGAGGATGCGCTGCGGGCCTTGTACGAAGCCTCCCCCGGGAGCTTCGCCGTGCCGGCCGAACTGACCATGACCCAGCTCTATTTCTCCGACCGGGCCAGAAACGGCCAAGCCAAGGAAGAGGCCATCCAGGCCCGAGACGCCTTGTCCGGCCGGGACGTATCCGATCCCGCCGTCGGCAACCTGGGTGACCCGTCGGAGTTTCCCGTGCGGCTGCAAGACCAGACCCCGGACGAACTGGCGGCCCTGTTCGGCCAGCCCTTTGCCGCCGCCGCAACCCGCCTGCCGGTCGGGTCCTGGCAGGGGCCGGTCCCTTCCCTGGGCGGGTGGCATCTGGTTTTCATCGAGGCGGCAACCCCTGGTCCGCCGCCGGCCTTCGAGACGGTCCGGGAGGCGGTGGAAGCGTCCTGGCAACAGGCCGAGAGCGATGCACAGCAGCGGCAGGCCTATGCCGCCATGCGGGCGCGCTATACCGTCGTTTTGCCTTCCTCCCTTGAAGGGAGTGCCCCATGAGGCGGCTTTTCCGGCTTTTTCCCCTGGTGCTTGGGCTGGCGCTCAGTCTGGCCGGACCGGCCGCATCGCTGGCCCACGAGACCCGGCCGGCCGTGCTGGAGTTGCGGGAAACGTCGCCGGGCTCCTATGACGTGCTCTGGCGCACACCGCTGTACGAAGGCCAGCGCCTGCCCTTTGCCATCCGTTTTCCCGAGGGCGTGCGCCAGCTGACGCCGCCGCTCCTGGTGGCTTGGCCGGACTGGCATCTGGAATCCTGGCGGATTTTTGCCCCGGGAGGGCTGGTTGGCCAGCGCCTGACCTTTGCCGGCCACGACGCCTCCACGGCCGGGGTGGTGGTGCGCCTGGTCAGCCGTGACGGCAGCGTATCCAGTGCGGTGGTCACCCCCAACCTCGACAGCCTGCTCCTGGCCGGCCAGGGAGCAACCGGGGCGGCCTTTGCCGACGCCGTGCTTCTGGGAGTGCGCCACATCGCCTACGGCATCGACCACCTGCTGTTTATTCTGGGATTGTTGTGCCTGACCCCGGCCCGGCTTATGCTCGTCAAAACCATCACCGCTTTTACCGTGGCCCACAGCCTGACCCTGGCTGCGGCCGTTTTCGGGCTTGTTGCCGTGCCGGCCGAACCGGTCAATGCCGCGGTGGGCCTGAGCATTCTTTTTCTTGGCCCGGAAATCGTGTGCCGCCTGCGCGGCCAGACCAGCCTGACCGTGCGCCGGCCCTATCTGGCCGCCTTTGCCTTCGGCCTGCTCCATGGCCTGGGCTTTGCCGGCGGTCTGGCCGGGCTCGGGCTGTCCCGGGAGGCCCTGGCCACGACCCTCGTCGGCTTCAATGTCGGCGTTGAACTCGGCCAGCTCGGCTTTGTCCTGGCGCTGCTGGCGCTTGTGGCCTCCGTGCGCCGCCTGGGCGTCTCCTGGCCGCGCTGGCTGGACTATGGCCCGGCCTATCTGGTCGGCTCGGCCGGGGCCTGGCTGACCATCGCCCGAACCGCCGTCATGCTGGGGCGATAGCCATGGGCAAGCGCTTTTTATCGACTGTGGGTGCCGCCCTTGTCCTGACGGCGGCCTGGGCCAGACCGGCCTGGGCGCATATGGTCAGCGCCGATGTCGGGGATTTTTATGCCGGACTGTTGCATCCTTTGACCTCGGCGGAACATTGCATTCCCTTGCTGGGAATGGGTTTTCTGGCGGCTCAAGCCGGACCCCGGGCCGGGCGTCTGGCCATGTGTCTGGTGCCGCTGGCCCTGGTTGCCGGCTGTCTCGGCGGCCTCGACTGGCCTTTTCCCCGCGGGGCGAGTGGGGTGGTCGCGCTTGGACTCTTTATCGCGGGTTGTCTGGCCGCCGGCTGGCCGGACGTGTCCCTCCGGGGTGTGGCGGCCTGTCTGCTGGCCATTGGCGCGGGTCTTGGCTGGCGCAGCGGCGCGGATTGGGCCGCCTCCCGGGCCGGCTGGCAGTTCGTGCCGGGTGTTGCCGCCGCCGGCCTGATCGTCACCGCCGTCCTGGCGGCCTGGCTTCCCCGGCTGGCCGGGGGGCGTCGGGGGCTTGCGCGCGGGCTTCTCGGCGCGGCTTTTGCCGGATACGGCGGCCTGCTCCTTTGGCGAGCGCTTTGGGGCGACGGGACCGGCCCGGTCCGGCTGCCGGGGCTGTCCGTACTGCCTGCCGGCGAAGGGCTGCAGGCCTTTTTGCGCGATCCAACAGCCAGCCCGCTGGCCCTGGCCGGGGCATTGGTTTCGGCCATGGCCTGGGGCGCGGCCCATGCCCTGACCCCGGGCCATGGCAAGGCTCTCGTCGGCGCCTATCTGGCCGGCTCCCGGGGCACCTGGCGACACGCCGTCTGGCTGGGGCTGACCGTGGCCGTCACCCACACCCTGGGCGTGTTCGCCCTGGGTGCTGTGGCGCTCCTGGCGGCCGGGCGGGTGGACCAGGAGCGGCTTTTCCCCTGGCTGTCCCTGGCCTCGGGCCTGGGGATGCTCGGCGTTGGCGCTGCCATGGCCGTGCGCCGCCTGGGCCGGGCCGGCCACGGGCACGGCGACGGCGGCCACAGCCACGGGGGGACTTTTCATAGCCATGGCGGAGCAGGGCACAGCCACGGTGGCGGCCCGGCCGCCGGGCCGGACGGCTTTGGCTGGCGTCCGCTCCTGGTGCTCGGCGTCTCCGGCGGCATCGCCCCGTGCCCCTCGGCCCTGGCGCTGATGCTCGGGTCCATTGCCCTGGGGCGCGCGTCCCTTGGACTGGCTCTGACGGCAGCTTTTGGCCTGGGGCTGGCCGGGGTGCTGACCCTTTTCGGCTTGCTGTGCCTGCGGGGCGTGACCGGGCTTGAAGCCTCGGGAAGCCTGGGGCGGGCAGCGCGGTGGCTGCCCCTGGTGGGCGCGGTTCTCATTGCCGGCATCGGGGCGCTGGCCACGGTCTATGCCCTGGTCGATCTTGGCCTGGGAAAGATCCTATTTTAGGGAAAACGGCCGGCCCGGCGGTTGCCAGCCTGGCCGGGCCGGACTATGGAAGGGCGAAATTCCCGCGGCGGCAGACGGCTGCCGCCACCAAACGAGGCTCTATGCGCCAGGGCGACGCCGCCAAAATTCCTTCCGCCATCGAGGCCGTGCGCCGCTATTGCCTCAGTGCCTGCATGGGCGGGCAGCGCAGCCTCGTGACTGCCTGCGTTGATCGGGCCTGCCCGTTTCACCCCCTGCGCCTCAAGGAGATCCCGGAAGGCTTCGGGGTGCGCGTGGTGCGGGTCATCCGGCGGTTTTGCCTGCGCTGCACCGTGGGTGACCGCGAGGGTATCCGCCGTTGCACCGAAAAAGAGGCCTGCCCCGTGTGGCCCTACCGGGTGGGTGTTTCTCCCAGGAAACTCAAGCGTCTCATTGCTGAAAAACGTCGCCCCAAGCAGCTCGAACTGCCGCTCTAACCGTCTGCCCCGGCAAACGGTTCTTTCCCGCCGGTAAACGGCAACCTCCCCCTGTCTCTGCTCCTTTCGCCCTCCATGGGGCCATTGCCGCCGTCCGCCGAAATTCGCGGGGCAATTCGGCGCGGGCCGCTTATTGCTGCCCTATCCCGCACCGATGGCCCCATCGGACGGGGCGGACGGCGCACCCCGCGCCCTCCCCGGACCAACCCCGGCCCGGCCCGCGCGCCGGCGACCAAGGAGCACACCATGCAACCAGACCATGCCCCGGCCTCCGGCTCCGTCCCCGACGCCGTCCTGTTTACCGCCCTTGTGCGCAAACGCTGGACCGTCTCCCTGACCCTGACTGCGTTGATGCTCGCCATCTACTATGGCTTCATCGTCATCCTGGCCTTTCGGCCCGACATCTTCGCCACCCATATAACCGACCGCCTGACACTCGGCATCCCGGTCGGCCTTGGCGTCATCATCGCCTCCTGGGTGCTCACCGGCCTCTATGTCCGCTGGGCCAACGACGACTACGACAGCGCCGTGCACACCATCAAACACGCCATGCGGGAGCAGCAGGGATGAACACGTTCACCACCACCATAGGCCAGCCAAACGCCACCTCCATCATTTTCTTTTTTGTCTTTATCGTGGGCACCCTTGCCATCACCTATTATGCTGCCCGCAAAAGCCGTTCGGCCTCGCAGTTCTACGCCGCCGGCCGGTCGGTCACGGGTTGGCAAAACGGTCTGGCCCTGGCCGGCGACTACATGTCCGCCGCCTCCTTCCTGGGCATCGCCGGGTTGGTGTCGCTTAAGGGCTACGACGGCCTCATCTATTCCATAGGCTTCCTGGTCGGCTGGCCCATCATCATGTTTCTGATCGCCGAACCGCTGCGAAACCTCGGCAAATACACCTTCGCCGACGTGGTGGCCTACAGGCTTTCCCAGAAACCCATCCGGGTGGCCGCCTCCATCGGCTCGCTTTTAACCGTGTGCTTTTACCTGATCGCCCAGATGGTGGGCTCGGGGTCGCTCATCAAGATGATGTTCGGCCTGCCCTATGAAACCGCCATCATCATCGTGGGCGCGGTCATGATTTCCTACGTGCTCTTTGGCGGCATGTTGGCCACCACCTGGGTGCAGATCATCAAGGCCGTGCTGCTGCTGGCCGGGGCCACGGTCATGGTGGTCATGGCCCTTTCCCATTTCCACTTCGACGTCACCGAGCTGTTCAGGACGGCTGCCGCCACCTACGGCGACAAGGTGCTCAATCCCGGCGGGCTGGTGGCCAATCCCTTTGACGCCGTGTCCCTTGGCATTGCGCTCATGTTCGGCACGGCCGGCCTGCCCCATATCCTCATGCGCTTTTACACCGTGCCCGACGCCAAGGCCGCCCGCAAATCCGTGTTCTACGCCACCGGACTGATCGGCTACTTCTACATCCTCACCTTCATCATCGGCTTTGCGGCCATGGTGCTGGTCGGCCGCGACGTGGTGGCCAAGGTGGACGCCGGCGGCAACATGGCGGCCCTGCTCCTGGCCGAAGTGACCGGCGGCACGGTGTTCCTCGGCTTCATCGCGGCCGTGGCCTTCGCCACCATCCTGGCCGTGGTGGCCGGACTGACCCTGGCCGGGGCCACCACCCTGTCCCACGACCTCTATGCCAACGTGTTTCGGGCCGGGCGCTCGACCGAGGAAAACGAGATGAAGGTGGCCAAGCGGGCGACTGTCGGCCTTGGCGTCATCGCCATCCTGCTCGGACTGGCCTTCAAAGGCCAAAACGTGGCCTTCATGGTCGGTCTGGCCTTTGCCATCGCCGCCAGCGCCAACTTCCCGGCCCTTCTCCTCTCCATCCTCTGGAAAGGCACGAGCACCTTTGGCGCGGCCGCCAGCATCATCACCGGCACCGTGGCCGCCGTGGGCCTGATCCTCCTGTCGCCCACGGTCTGGGTGGACATCCTCGGCAATGCCGCCCCGATCTTTCCCTGGAAAAACCCGGCCCTGGTCTCCATGCCCTTGGCCTTCCTGGTCGGCTGGCTCGGTTCGGTGCTGGTGCCTGACGCCAAGGCCCAGTCCCTCTACGCTGCCCAGCAGATTCGCAACTACCTGGGCGTGGGCGCGGAATAACCTGCCTAACGGGCCGGGGAGAGTGTCCCCGGCCCGTTTTGGCGTTGTTTGCTAGACCTGGGAGTCACCATGGAAGCTGTCGTCAGGGATCTGGAAACCGCCACCGGCCGGGCCGGCAATGCGGCCGGGCTTGGCCGGGTGCTCGAAGGGATTCGCTCGGCCATTGCCGACAAGGCCGGCCCCGGGAGCGACGCCCTGGCCGTTGGGCGTGCGGCCAGCCGGCTCTACGACGCCTTTCTGGTCCGGGCTTCCGAGCTGGCCCGGGATGGTCCGGACGATCCGCCCGGCTGCTTCGCCCTGGCCGTGCTTGGCAGTCAGGGCCGGCGGGAGCAGTTTCTGGCCACGGACCAGGACAACGCCCTCATCCTCGCCGAGGCAAACAGCGACGAGCAGGCCTTTGCCGCCTATGCCGCAAGGCTGGCCGAGGTATTGGCCGGGGCCGGCATGCCGCCGTGTCCCAAAGGGATCATGGCTGCCTCGCCCCAATGGCGGAAATCCGTGGCGCAGTGGTTCGCAAGCATCGACGCCGCCGCCGCCCGGCCCGATGCCGAGGCGGTCTTGACGGTCTCCCTGCTGGCCGACCTGCGTCCCGTGGCCGGGGACGCCTCCCTGGTTGCCGCCGTCGCCGGCCATCTGTGCCAACGGGCAGCCGGGACGACCCTGCTGACCCGGGGGCTGGCCCGGGAAGCCCTGCGTTTTGGTCCGCCGGCGCTTCTTTTCGGGCATCTGCCCAGTGGACTCTTTGGCCTTGGCCACGGCGTGGTCGATCTCAAGGCTGCGGCCGTCTATCCGCTTGTCCTGGGCATAAAGGCCCTGGCTCTGGATGCCGGCCTGTGCGCCCCCGACACCCTGGGCCGGCTGGATGGGCTGGTTGCTGCCTCTTTGATCGGGGAGGAACTGGCCGGGGCTTTGCGCACGGCCCTTCGCATCGTTTCGGCCCTGCGCCTTACGGCCCAGGCCGAGGCCTGGCGACAGGGCCGGGCCATGGAAAACCGCATCGTCTTGTCGCATCTTTCCGCCGCCGCCCTGGCCGACCTGGAAACGGCCCTCAAGGCGGCCGGCCGTTTGCGCGACATCCTCGAACACCATTTCAGCCTGCATTGTCTGACCTGACGGAGAGCCTATGACCATGCCCGATCCGTCCCTGCAACCCGATGCCGTGACCGCCTTCCTGGCCACGGCCCCGCCCTTTGACCGGCTGTCCCCGGCCGATCTGGCCGAATTGGCCGCAGCCGGCCGGGTGGCCCTGTATCTTGAAGGCGAGACCATTGCCGACCCCGATGCCCTTGAGCCGGTGGTCTGCTGCATCCAGCGGGGCGGGGTGGTCTTTGTGGGCTCCGGCCAGGACGGGCCGGGGCTATTGGATGCACGCGGCGAGGGGGAGTGTTTCGGGCTGGCCGGAGCCCTGCCCGGATGCCCGGACGGGTGCCGGGTGGCCGCTGCCGCCGACACCTTCCTGGTGCGCCTGCCCGGGAGTGTGTTTGCCGCCGTGGCCGGCCGCAACCCCCAGGTCGGGGCCTACTTTGACAACTGTCTGGCCCGCCAGGTCTGCCGCACATCCGCAGAGGGCACCGGCACCGCCGGCACCGCCGACACCGCCGACACCGCTGACGGGGATTATCTCTTCACCCGCCAGGCCGGCGAAGTGGCCTCCCGGGGGGTTGTCGGCGTGGTGCGCGGCACGGATTTGCGCCAGACGGCCCGGATCATGGAAGAGGCCACCGTGGGCTCGGTTGTGGTGCGCGAGGCTTCGGGAACGGTCATCGGCATCGTCACCGACCGCGACCTGCGCCGGGCCGTGGCCCGGGGCCTCGGGCTTTCCGCTGCGGTCGAAACCCTCATGTCCGCGCCGGTTGCCGCCATTGATGCAGCCACGCCGTGCTTTGAGGCCCTAAGCCGCATGACCGAATCCGGCTTTCGCCATCTGCTGGTCACGATCGACGGGGAA
>NZ_MLBG01000037.1 GCF_001936595.1 Desulfovibrio sp. DV | reverse complement strand
AAGATGACGTAGGGGCCAAAGATCGGGTCCACCCGGGCCTGGATGGTCACCTCGTGGGCCCCGGCCCGCCGGCCCATTTGCTGGATGACGTAGCCTTCGATGCGCGCCCCCGGCACATGGTCAAGGGCCCGCTGCCGGGCCGCAGCCGCAGCCTCGCGCACGGCCTCGGGGCCGGGGACGTCCAGGACGATGCCGCCGACGTCAAAGGGCTTGGGAATGTCCGGGGAAATGATCTTGACGGCCACGGGATAGCCCAGGGCGTCGGCCGCGGCCACGGCATCGTCGATGTCCTCGGTGATGTGCGAGGCAATGGCCCGCACCCCGTAATAGCCGAGGACCTCCTTGGCTTCGGGGTCGGTGAGGGTGAGCCTCCCCTCGCTATAGGCCCCGCTCCACCACGGCCCGGGCGGCGTCCGGGTCGGGCGCGTATTCGTCGGGCAGGCTGGCCGGCATCTCCATGAGGAGTTCCTGGTTTTTGCGGTAGCGGGCCAGCTGGACAAAGGCCGAGACGGCCTGGTCCGGGGTGGCGTAGGTGGGCACCCCGGCCTTGTTTAAGATTTTAAGCGCCTCGCCCCCGGCCGGATCGTAGCCCATGAAGCAGGCCAGCACGGTGCGGCTGGTCTTGGCAGCGACTTCGGCCACGGCCCGGGCCGTTTCCTCGGGAGATACTCCGGGAAAGGGCACATGGACCACCAGCACGGCGTTGGCTCCGGGGTGCGCGCAAAAGCGCCCGCAGCGATTCGGCATACAGGGCCGGGGCGGCGTCCACGCCCATGTCGACCACGCCCTGGCGCTGCCAGTTGGGGCCAAGGACGCCGGACAGGCTACGGCCGGTGTCGGCGTCAAAGGGGGCCAGTCGGCCGCCGCCGTCGAGCAGGGCGTCGGCCGCCATGATGCCCATGGACCCGCCGTTGGTTAAAACGGCCAGATGGTCGCCGGAGAGCGGCCTGGCCCGGGCCAGGGTCTCGGCCGCGTCAAAAAGGGTGTCGATTTCGCCCACCCGCAGCATACCGGCCCGGCGAAAGGCCTCGTCGTAGACCTCGTCGCGCCCCTCGCCCGGACCGGGCGGGAAAAGCGTCCACAGCTTGCGGCCGGGTTTGACCACGAGCAGGGGCTTGTTGCGGGCGGCCGCCCGGGAGGCGCTCATGAACGAACGGGCGTCGGTGACCGTCTCGACATACAGGAGAATCGAGCGGGTGTTGGGATCGGAGGCCATGTAGTCGAGGATGTCGGCGTACTTGAGGTCCACCCGGTCGCCAAGCGACAGGATGTGGGAAAAGCCGATGCCCTTGGTGTGGGCCCAGTCGAGAACGGCGGTGAAAAGCGAGGCAGACTGGGAAATAAAGGCCATGCGCCCGGGGTTGGCGTCGCGGTTGGCCAGGGAGCAGTTGAGCCCGATGCCGGGGACGAGCAGGCCCATGCCGGACGGGCCGAGGATGCGGATGCCCGACGGTGCGGCCGCTTCGAGCATCCGGGCCTGCAGGCTGCGCTTGGCCTCGCGCTCAAGCTTGGCATAGCCCGGCGGCAGCACGACAGCCGCGCCAACGCCGCGCCGGCCGAGTTCGCGCAGGGTTTCCGGCACGGATTCGGGGCCGGTGCAGATAACGGCCAGATCCGGGGTCAGCGGCAGGGTGTCGACGGACTTGTAGCAGGTGATGCCGTCAATTTCGGCCAGATCCGGGGCCACGGGCATGACCGGTCCCAGAAACTTGCCGCCAAGCAGGTTTCGCATGATGACCGTGCCCACGTGTCCGGGGTCGGCCGAGGCACCGACAACGGCCACGGAATTGGGACGGAACAGGGCGTCCAGGCTTCGGGCGCTCAATGCGATGGTCCCCCTTCTGGCTGGTTGGAAGTTTGGGTAAGGATAGAGGCCTCTTGGGGTCAAGGCAAGGGGTTTTGCGGCCGGGGTGCGCTCCTTGGCGCGGGGGTGCGGCGGCCCGCCGTGTTGACAGGAACTCCCCGGACTGGCACGGTTTTCTGTATCGGCACAGGGCCGTTAGGGAGGACGTCATGGAAGTCACGACCAGCCTTGTCACGGATAATGAATTTTTCTCTGCCGAGCGCCGCGACAGCATGTTGCTTGTGCGCGGCAAGCCGCATTTTGCCCGCCACGCCGGGGATCTCAAAAAGATAGACACCTTTTTCGACCACCTGGAGATCATTTCCCGCACCGATGAAGTGAATGTGGTGACGTTTATCGGGGCGTCGGAGAAAGCCGGCGGCGACGAAACCCTGGAGTTCTTCGAGTCCCTGCTCGCCTCGCGCCGGGAGGATTACCTGCTCCAGCGGCTGCTCAACCTCGTCAATAACTACACCGTCACCATGGCCGGCCTAAACAAGGTGACGATCAACGCCGATTGCGGACGCATTTCGCTGTTTCATCTCAACATGGCTCTGGCCTGCGACTACCGCATCGTTTCCGAACACACGGTCTTTGAAAACACCTTTGCCGAACTTGGCACCGTCCCCAAGGGCGGCGGCGGCTATTTCCTGTCGCGGATGCTCGGGGCGGGCAAGGCGGCCGAGGTGCTCCAGTGGCCGCGTTTCACGGCCGAAGAGGCGCTCACCCTGGGCATCGTGGACAAGATCGTGCCCGAGTCCAAGGTTGAGGAAGCGGCCCTGACCATCGCCGATTACTACCAGGAGCGGCAGGTGGCGACCATGCTGGCCATCCGCAAACTGCTCAAAAGCGACCTCAACGAACTGCGCCGGTCCCTTGAGACCGAGGACATGCTGCTGTTAAACCGGGTCAATTCCCCAGCCTTCCGCACGGCCCTGGAAGATCGCCGGGCCGTCCGCAACGCCGGGGCATAGCCGGCCGGACGCGCCGGGCCGCTCAGGCAGCCGGGGTGGCGGCTGGTGGTGGACGGGCCGGGCAACCGGCGGGGGGGGCCGGGCTCGACGTCCGGTGCGTGTGGATTTCCCCGGCCGGCTTCAGGCCGGGGGCAGGCCGGTCACCGTGACGGTGGTCATGCCCGGGCGCGAGGTGTCGAGGGTGATGTCGCCGCCGAAGGCCCGGGCGATGAGCCGGGCCGAGTAGGTCCCAAGCCCGGTGCCGCCTCTTTTGCCGGCCGTGGCGTATTTTTTGAAAAACCGCTCGCGCACGCCGGGCGGCACCTCGCCGGGGTTGGCAATGGCCACGCGCGGGGCGCGGGGATCGGACACCGTCACGGTGACCGGCCCTGACTCTGCCGCCGCTTCCAGGGCGTTTTTGAGCAGATTGACCCACAGCGACAGCAGGAGCACCCGTTCGCCCAGTATGACAAAGGCCTCGGGCGGGGCGTCATAGACGATGTCCAGGCGGCCGCCGGCCGACAGAAACGGGGCCAGTTCCAGCCGGGCATCCTCCAGCAGCCGGGCCAGGGGCACGGGGGCGGGAGTCAACTGCAGGCTGCCGGCCTCGAGCTTGTACAGATAGAGCGATTGGTTGATGCGCGTGGTCATCTCGGCCACCGTCCGTTCCAGCAGGGCTGTCAGCCGCTGTTGGCGCTGGGTGAGCGGGCCGGCCAGCTCCAGGGCCTCCCGGATGCCGGAGATGGTGGCCAGCGGGCTTTTGAGGTCGTGGCGCATGATCTGGTCGATGTCGTTTTTAAGCTCCTCCAGGCGTCTGGCTTCGCTGACGTCTTCCACGAGATAGACCGCGCCAAGCTCGGGCCGCTTGAGGTCGAGCAACCGGCCCAGGGCGAGCAGCGTCCGGCTGGACCCATCCGATCCGATCACCACTTCGCGTTCGCTGTCCCGTTCCGGGGTCATATCCAGGGTGTTGCCCAGAAAGGGCATGGCATGGGGCACGTCGGCCAGAAGCCGGCCGGTCAGTTCGTCACGGCCGAGTTGCCGGGCCAGTTGGCGGTTGGCGAACTGGAACCGGCCGTCCTGCACCACGCCGATGCCGAAGCGGTTGTCGTCAAGGATCATGGCGAGCAGGGTGTTTTCCCGGGCCAGATCCTCCCGGGCCTCGTCGGACCGGGCCTTGGCCACGGACAGGCGCAGGCGTTCCTGTTCGGCGAGCACGGCGTGGTCGCGCAATAGCTTGATCCGGTAGGCCAGGGCCAGGGACATGATGAAGACTTCCGCTGCCGTGCCGACCATGGGCGCATGGACAGTGGCCGGGGTGGCGGGCACGATGCCGGCCCAGGTCATGGAATGCAGCGCCCCGCACAGGACATAAAATCCCCAACCGACCAGGAAGACGGCTGCCGGGCGAAAGCCCTGCCGCAGGCGCGCCACGGCCGCCAGCGTGATGATCGCGGCCGTGGCCATGCCAACCATGGGCGCAACGAGGAAAGCGATTGCGCCTACCCGCTGGCCGATCAGGAATAGCGGGACCAGGAGAAGGGAAACAGCGATCTGCCCGGACAGGATGCGGTCAAGGGTCGGACAGGTGCCCCGGGTGAGCAGGAATGAACGGGTAAAAAGCCCCATGGTGGCAAAAACCATGGCGGTTGTAAGCTCGAAACATTTGAAGAAAAGGGCATGCTCCTCCCGCGAGGGGGCGGGGAAAATTGTCGCGGCAAGGCCGGAGGAACAGGCGTAGTAGACGATGAGCAGGGCGGCGTTGGCCACGTAGTAGCCATAGCTGGCGTCGCGAAGCGAGACGAAGAGGAACAGGTTGTAGGCCAGCATCGACCCCATCAGCCCGAAAAAAAGGCCCAGGATCCAGGGTCGCAAGGCCAGGGCCCGGGCCGCGTCCCTGGCAGGGAGGATGACCGGGTTGATGTTGATGCTGCCGTAGCCGGCCAGCCGCACATAAACGGTGACGTTCCCGCGCAGTTGCGGCGGCAGGGGCACGGGGTCCGGCCGATAGAGGTTCCACTCGCCGTGTGCTGCCGGTTGGGCCAGTGGTTGGCCGGGGATGAAGGCCTCAAGCAGGCGCAAAAACGGCCAGTTGAGGTCCAGGGCGTAGGCTTGGCTGGCCACGCCGGGCGGGATGGCGACGGTGACGCGCAGCCAGTAGACGCCATCGCCCGAAGCGGTGAAGACTTTGCCCGGGAGAGTGCGGAAGCGGCCGGCCTGATATTGGTCGATGGCCCAGGCCACGGAAGCGTTGTCCGGCGGAGCGGCCAAAACGGCCAGGGAGACGATGGACGGCCCGGATTCGGGGCTTGCCGCCAGAGCGGGCCGGACCGGGGCCAGACAAAGGAGAAGCAGAAAAACAACGACGGCCGGCCCAAACAGAGGCCGCGCCAGGGCATACGGCGCAGTGGGGATCAGACGGCGACGGGCCGGCATGACCGTTGCGGTTGGCGGCTTGTGTCCCGCAGCCGGCCCCGGGGCCGGGTGGACGAGGACAGAGCGGGCAGGCAGTGTTTCATTGCCGCCATATCTGCCACGCCATACCGCTGACGGCAAGAGTCATCGGCGATCTGTCGCCGGCTCTGGCTAGAAATAGCGCATACTGACTTTCTTGAGCTCCTTGAGGCTAAAGAGCATGGCGAAATCGTCCAGGCCGGTTTCGGCGGCCAGGGCAGCCACCACGGCCTGGCAGTCCTCGGGCGAGCGGCCATGGATCATGGTGTAGAGGTTGTACGGCCATTCCATGCAGGTGACGCGGTGGTAGCAGTGGCTGATCTCCTGGCGTTTGGCCATGATCGCGCCCATCCGGTCCACGTCTTCCTCGTCCACGGACCAAGCCACCATGACGTTGGCCCCGTAGCCGGCCTTCTGGTGCTTGAGCGTGGCCCCGAACCGGCGGATTTCCCCGGTCTCGGCCATGCGGGAGAGCAGCGCCACGACATGGGCCTCGTCCGTGCCCACGGCAGCGGCGATGTCGGCATAGGGCGTGGCCGAATCAGGCAGCGTGCCCTGCACCTGCTTGAGGATTTCCTTGTCGAGTTCGGTCAGCGGGGTGATTCCCGGAGCATCTGCCATGTCGCCTCCTGGTTGGCCGTCTGGAAAGCCTTTGTCCTTAGCGGCTTTGTGTGCTAGAGGCAACCGTGGCGGGTAATCGCCAAACGGCCGCCACGGGCGGCAGCGGCGCGGCCTTTCTGCCGCGCCTGGAGGGAGCATTATGAAGATCGCGGTGATAGGCGGCGGCAGCTGGGGCACCACCCTGGCCGACATGCTGGCGAAAAACGGCCACGAGGCCCGGTTGTGGGTGCGGGAACAAACGGTGATGCACGAGATCCGCACCACCCGGGAAAATTCCTGGTATCTGCCCGGCCGCAAGCTTTCCGACACCCTCGAAGTCAGCACCGATGCGGCCAGTGTGGCCGACGGAGCCAAGCATTTCATTTTTACCGTACCCAGCCAGTTCATCCGAAACGCCTACCAGCGGTTCGTTAAATATCTGCCGAAAAATCCGGTCATCATCTGCGCCAGCAAGGGCATCGAACTCGACAGCCTGATGACCATGTCCCAGGTGTGCGATGACGCCCTGGCCGCCATCAAGCCGCGGTTCGCCATGCTCTCCGGGCCGTCGTTCGCTTACGAGGTCATCCGCGAGATGCCAACCGCCGTGACCCTGGCCTGCAAGGATAAAAAGGCCGGCAAGGAAGTGCAGGAAGCCCTGTCCACGCCGTACTTCCGGGTCTACACCGCAACCGACGTGCGCGGGGTGGAGCTTGGCGGCGCCATCAAAAACATCATCGCCATTGCCGCCGGCGTGGCCGACGGCCTGGGTTTTGGCGGCAACGCCCGGGCCGCGCTCATCACCCGGGGCCTGACCGAGATGAGCCGGCTCGGCAAGGCCATGGGGGCCGACCGCCAGACCTTCATGGGCCTGTCGGGCATGGGCGATCTGGTGCTGACCTGCACCGGCGACCTGTCGCGCAATAGGCAGGTCGGCCTGCGGCTGGCCAAGGGCCAAAAGCTCCTGGACATCCTGGCCGAGATGAAGATGGTGGCCGAGGGGGTCAAGACCACCGAGGCCGTCTACGCCCTGCGCCAAAAGGTCGGCGTTGAAATGCCCGTCACCGAGCAGGTCTACGCCATCCTCTATCAGGACAAGGAGCCGGGACAGGCCGTCTACGACCTCATGACCCGGACGCTCAAGGACGAATAGGACTTTCTTCGAAGCGGCCAAGCAGGCTGCCGTCGAAGTCGAAGACGAGCAGGGTGAGGCCCGGGCCGGGACCGGCAAACCGGCGCATATGGCCCAACGCCTCACCGGCCAGGACCGCCACCAGGGCCGCCCTGGCCTCGGGCGAGGCCGCCATCTTCAGGGCATGGCGGGCGGTATTGGCCGTCCCGGCCTGGCTGGCCAGCTCGGCCGGCCAGCCGGCAGCGGCGCACCAGCCGGCCAGGGCGGAAAAGTCCGTGTCGCCCCGGTGGGCGTGGGTGTTGGCCAGACCCTGGGCCATCTTGACCAGCTTGCCGCCAAAGGCCGCCCAGACGATTCGGCCAAATTTTCGTCCGGCTGCCTCGGCCAGGGCAAAGGCAAAAAAATCCGCCGCCTGCATGAGCGCCGTTTCCGGCAGCTCCGGCACAGCCGCTCGCAGCAGGGCCTCGCTGCGCCGGCCCGTGGAAAAGCCCACCGTGTCATGGCCAAGCGCCCTGGCCACGTCCAGGGCCTCGCTGATCGACGTCTGCCAGGCGTCATGGCTAAACGGCCGCACAATGCCCGACACGCCGAGAATGGATAGGCCGCCCACGATGCCCAGGCGTCCGTTGAGCGTCTTCCGGGCCAGTTCCTCGCCATTTGCCACCGTCACCACGGCCGAAAATCCTCCGGCCCCGCCAGCAAGCTGTATGGCCTCGGCCACGGCCGCGGCAATCTGCGCTCTGGGGGCGGGATTGATCGCGGCCAACCCCACCGCCACCGGCAGCCCCGGCAGGGTGACGCGCCCGACCCCCTCGCCGCCGTCCACAACCACGGTCCCGTCCGCTGCCCCGTCCAGCCGCGACACCCGGCAGCCGATGGCCGCGCCATGGGTCACGTCCGGGTCGTCGCCGGCGTCCTTGATGATGGTGGCCACAGCCGTCTCGCCCTCAAGGCGGGCTTCGGCCACGGGCAGGGTCAGCCGCCCGCCGCCGGGCAGCCCCACGTCCACCGTCTCCGGGGCGCGGCCGGTTATAAGGAGCAGCGTGGCCGCCTTGGCCGCCCCGGAAGCGGCCGTGCCGGTGGTAAATCCTTCGCGCAGCGGCCCGTCGCGTTTCATCGTCCCTCCGCGCAGGCTGCGGCGAAATGGGCCGCAGCTTCCGGGTTGCTGCCGAAATGAAGATGCACGTAGCTGCCAAGGGTTCCCCCGGCCACAAAGCCTTCGGGCGTGTCGATGACCCCCTTGCGTCCGGTCAGGCCATACACGGCCGGGATGCCGGCCGGCACCCGGGTCAGGCGTGAATAGTGGAACTCATGGCCGCGCAGCACCGTTCCGGCCGGCCCCAGCAGCGTCGCCGCCCGGGTGGTCACCTCCCGGTAGCCCAGGGCGGCAAAGCGCCCGCCCATGGCCGCCTGGAGCGCAAACACCCCGGCCATGGGCCACTGCCGGCCATCCAGGTCGGCAAGGGATTCCATGAGATACATAAACCCGCCGCACTCGGCATAGACCGGCCGGCCGGACCGGCAAAAATCCCGCACCGCCCGGCGCATGGCCGCGTTGCCCGACAGCGCCGCCGCATGGACCTCCGGATACCCCCCGCCCAGATACAGCCCGTCCACCCCCGGTGGCAGCGCCGCGTCCGCCAGCGGCGAAAACGGCACCAGCCGCAGTCCGGCCGCCTCCAGCCGCCGCAGATTTTCGCCGTAATAGAAGCAGAACGCCTGATCGCGGGCGACGGCGAGCCGGCAGGGGCGCTGTCCCTGCACCTCTCCGGGGGCCAAAAGGGGCGCTGCCCCTTCTGGACTTTCCCGGCAGGGGCCCTGCCCCTGCACCCCGCCGGGGGGGATCATCCCCCCGGACCCCCTGGATGGGGCGGGTGGGGATGCTGGGGCGGGGTGGGAATAGGGGCCTGGGTGGGCAGGTGTCCTGAGGAAAAGGGGAGGGCGGCGAGGCGGGCCGGGAGGTCAATGGCGGCTTCGAGCCAGTCGGCCAGGGCGTCCAGGCGTTTGGCCACATCGATGGAATCCTCGGCGGTCACCAGCCCCAGATGGCGCGAGGGGACAGTGATGTCGCCCTGGTGCGGCAACACGCCCCAGACCGGCACCTCGGGCAGGGCGGCAGCCAGGGACTCGGCCAGAAGCGCGGCATGGGACGGGCTGCCGGCGTTGTTGAGGAGGATGCCGCAAAAGGTGAGATCCGGATCGAAGCGCACATAGCCAAGGGCCATGGCCGCCACAGACCGGGCCATGGAGGCGGCGTCGACCACCAGCAGCACCGGCAGCCCGAGCAGCTTGGCCAGCCGGGCCGTGCTGCCGGCCTCATCCGTGGCCGAGATACCGTCGAAAAGGCCCATCACGCCCTCGATGACGGCGACGTCGGCCCCGGCAGCGCAGCGGGCAAAGGTTTCCCGCACGCCGGCCTCGCCGCACATCCAGTCGTCGAGATTGTGGCTGGCCCGGCCGGTTGCCAGGGCGTGGTGGCCGGGATCGATGAAATCCGGTCCGGCCTTGAAGGCGGCAACGGCCAAGCCGCGCCGGGTGAGGGCCCGCATGAGGCCAAGGGCCACGGATGTCTTGCCGCAGCCGCTTTTGGTGCCGGCCACGACCAGGGCCGGCAAAAACATGTGCATCATGGGCGCATGATAGCCGAGCCGGCCGCAGCCGGCTAGCCGCCGCCAGCCTCCCGGAGGCTTCAGGCCGCGTTGAAGCCGGGGAAATCGTCTGCGTCTGCGGCAACTGCGGCGGTGTGGGTCACGACCAGATGGCCCGACCACCAGGCATAGATGGACCGGAAGACCCAGGGCAGGGGGATGATGCAGACCATGCCGACAAGCCAGACAAGGCTGCGCCACAAAAGGGCCCCGCCCGTGCCCGTAAAGCTGACGCTGTAGGCGTCGGCTTCGAGGTTGCGGCAAAACCAGCGCATCATGGCCACCGACGCCCAGGCCCAGCCGATGATGGTCACGACCGAGACGGCAACCAGCACCGACCAGCCAAGATAGGGCCAGTAGGTTCCGGTAAAGCGCGGGCTGCCGCCCGGAGCCAGCCGGATGTTTTCGAAAAACCAGCGATACAGCGGCAGCTTGACGGCCGCATCCAGGGGGAAAAGCACCAGGGACAAAACGATTTGCACCATCGCCGTCCGGCCGCCATGGGGCATCCCGGCCGTAGCCAGGCTCGGCAGATAGGCCAGAAAGGCCAGCACGGCGAAAAGCACCCAGACCGGTCCGGGCCGCCCGGTGAATTCGGCCCGGCCGCCGTCGTCAAAGGCCAGATGCCCCGTCCACCAGACGGCAAACGGCACAGCCCCCCAGGCTCCGGGGATGATCAGGAAAAAAAGAAACAAAAACAGGAAGGAATAGCCGAACGAAGCCAGGGCCCCGCCCGTAAACGTCACCCGCGCCTGCCGTGCTTCCATGCCGTCCTCCCGGTTGCAGATGGTTTCGTTGTGAAGCAGGCCGGGACAAAGGGCAAGACCCTTTTGACCAGGGCCCGTCGGCTGGGTACACACACGGCCATGACGCCAAAACTCTCGCCGCCCCCCATCGCCGTCCTCGGCTGCGGCATGGGCCGCCCCTGGCTTGCCCCGGAGGCCGCCGCCTGCCTGGCTGCCGCCCGGGTCATCGTCGGCGGCGCGCGCCTGCTTGCCGCCTTCCCCGACCATCCCGGCCGGCGCATCCCCATTGCCGGGCCGCTTGCCGCCGTGCTGGACGCCATCGAAACGGCAGCGACGGCCGGCCAGACCGTCGCGGTCCTGGCCGACGGCGACGGCCTCCATTTCGGCATCGGGACCACGCTGCTTGGCCGCTTTGGCCCGGATCGGCTGGTCTTTTTCCCCAATGTCACGGCCGTGGCCGCTGCCTGCTCCCGGCTTGGCCGGCCCTGGGCCGGACTGCCGGCCGTGTCGCTCCACGGCCGCACCGACGCCACCCCGCTTTTTGCCGCCCTGGCTGCCCATGGGGCCGTTGCCGTCTACACCGACGCGACAAACACCCCGGCCGCCATCGCCGCCTGTCTGCTTGAGCGCGGCGGCGAAAGCTTCACCATGGACATCTGCGAGGATTTGCATCTTCCGGGCGAGCGCGTCCGCCGCCTGTCCCTGTCCGAGGCGGCCACGGCATCGGCCTCGGCCCTGGCCCTGGTCCTCATCGAACGCACGGCCCCGCCGGAGGTGGCGTTGCATCTGGGCCTGCCAGACGAGGCGCTCCTTCGCCATGACGCCGTCTTTACCAAGGCCCCGGTCCGGGCCGTCTCCCTGGCCGCCCTGGCCCCGCGGCCCGGGGACGTGGTCTGGGACGTGGGGGCCGGCACCGGGTCCGTTGCCCTGGAAGCCTCGCTGCTCAATCCCGGCGGCCCGGTCTTTGCCGTCGAGCGCGACCCGGCCCGCCATGCCCTGCTGGCCCAAAATATCCGCCGCACCGGGGCGCTGACGGTAACGCCTGTCCGGGCCGAGGCCCCGCAGGGGCTGGACGCCTTGCCGGGTCCCCACCGCATCTTTGTCGGCGGCGGCCTGTCCACCCGGCCCGATCTGCTGCCGGAGCTGTGCCGCCGGCTTTTGCCGGGCGGCCGGCTGGTCATAAACGCCGTGCTGCTCGGGTCGCTCGGGCAGGCCATGGACCGGCTTGCCGCGTTGTCCCTCCCGTTTACCCTGACCCAATTGCAGGCCAGCCCGGCCTCGCCGCTGGCCGGCGATCTGCGTCTGGCCGCCGACAATCCGGTTTTCATCCTCACCGCCGCCAAGGAGCCTGCCCATGCCTGACGCCTCGGACAAAGACGTATCCCCCCGGGTGTATTTCATCGGGGCCGGCCCCGGCGACCCGGAACTGCTCACGGTCAAGGCCAGCCGGGTCATCGCCGCAGCCGACCTCGTGCTCTATGCCGGTTCGCTGGTTTCCCCGGCCATCGTGGCCCTGGCCAAACCCACGGCCCGGGTGGTCGATTCCGCGCCGCTCACTCTGGAGGAGACCCACGGCCTGATGGCCGCTGCCGCTGGTTGCGGGGAGCTTGTCGCGAGGGTCCACACCGGCGACCCGGCCCTGTACGGGGCCATTGCCGAACAGGCTGCGCTGCTTGCCGCTGAAAATATCCCCTACGGCGTCATTCCGGGCGTCACCTCGGCCTCGGCCGCTGCCGCCGCCTTTGCCGTCTCGTTTACCGTGCCGGAAATCACCCAGACGCTGATCCTCACCCGGCTGGCCGGCCGCACCCCCATGCCGCCCGGCGAGGCCCTGGCCGATCTGGCCCGGCACCGCTCGGCCATGGCCGTCTACCTCTCGGCCGGCGACCCCGAAGGCGTGGCCGAGGCACTCCTTGCGGGCGGGTATCCGCCTGAAACCCCGGTGGCCCTGGCCCACCGCCTGGGCTGGCCCGGTGAAAAGCGCCTGTGGGCCACCATCGCCAGCCTGGCCGAAACCGTGCGGCGCGAAGATATCGGCCGCCAGACCGTCTTTCTCATTCTTCCGGGCCTGGGACAGGCCACTGTCTCCAAACTCTACGACGCGACCTTCAGCCACGCCTGCCGCCCGGCCCGCAGCTGAGCCGGAAAGGAGAGCCGCCATGGAAACCCTGGAACTGCGCACCCCCCGCCGCGAAGCCCTGGTCCGCATCACCCCGGCCCTTCAGGAGCTGGTCGCCGCCAACAACTGGCGCGACGGGGCCCTTGTGGTTTTTTGCCCCCACACCACGGCCGGGCTGACCGTCAATGAAGACGCCGATCCCGACGTGGCCGCCGACATGGTGGACATCCTGGCCCGCCTTGTCCCCCGCGACCCCGGCTATCGCCATGCCGAAGGCAACAGCGATGCCCACGTCAAGACCACGCTCGCCGGCCCGTCGCTGACGCTGATCGTCGCCGACGGCCAGATCCGGCTCGGCACCTGGCAAGGCGTCTATCTGTGTGAATTCGACGGACCGCGCACCAGGAAAATCTGGGTGCAGTGGCTTGGGCAGGCCGCACCGTAGGAGAAGGACGAGCAAGCAAGGTCGCCCGGAGAGAAACAAAAAGGCGAAGGCCACCGGAACACTGTTGGTTCCCGTCTGGCTTGTGCGGCGGCGGTCATGCTCTCCGGCCGACTTCTCAACTGCGCGCGCAATACGCAGGCGAACTTCCCTCTAAACACTTGCCCCTTTGCAGGGGTCCGGGGGGATCATCCCCCCGGCCGCCGGAGGCATTCTTTCTCTTCTCCTCTCTCCCCATCCCCATCCCCCTCCCTCCCCTCATCCGCCCGCTAGCGTGGCTTGGTCGCCTGACGCCGGTCGTAGACGGCGCGGATGGCGCCTTCGAGTTCGTCGGTGGGGCAGGGTTTGAGCAGGTAATCGGCTGCGCCGCCGGTGATCATGGCCGAGGCGATGTCCACGGAGGCGTGGCCGGTTAGGACCAGCACTTCGGCTTCGGGGCAGGCGGCGCGCAACAGCGGCAGGGCTTCCTGGCCGGACAGGCCCGGCATTTTGACGTCGAGCACGATGACGTCGCAGGGGGCGTCGGCCAGCAGGGCCAGGGCTTCGTTGCCGCCGCCGGCGGTGCGCACGGTAAAGCCATGGCGGCCGAGCAGTTTGCCCAGGGTGTCGCGGAATCGTTCTTCGTCATCGACGATAAGGACGCGGATAGGGTCGGCCATGGGACGTCTCCGTAAGCGGGTTGGGAGTTGGTTACAGGGGCAGGGCCACGGTGAAGGTCGCGCCCTGGCCGGGGGTGCTTTGGGCGGTCAGGCTGCCGCCCAGGCGGGCAACGATGCCGTGGGAGACGGAGAGGCCCAGGCCCGTGCCCTTGCCGGGTTCCTTGGTGGTGAAAAAGGGGTCGAAGATTTTGGCCATGTTTTGCGGCGGGATGCCGCAGCCGGTGTCGCGCACTTCGATAATGGCCTGTCCGTCCCGGCGGCCGGTCCCCAGGGTGATGGAGCCGCCTTGGGGCGTGGCCTGCAGGGCGTTGGTGAGGAGATTTAAGATGACCTGGCGCAACAGCGGCACGTCGGTGCGCACCTGGGGCAGGCTGTGGTCGTAGTCGCGAACGATGGCCACACCCCGGCCCAGGGCTTCGCGTTCAACGAGCAGGGCCATGTCCTCGATGACCCGTTCCAGGGATTCCTCCTGGATGACCGGTTCCATTTTTCGGGCGAAGTTTAAGAGCTTGTGGGTGATCTGGCGGCAGCGCGCCACCTGCTTGCCGACCTGATCGAGGCTGTCGCGGATGTCGGCCAGATCGCCCTCTCCGGGGCAGCCGTTTGGTCCGAAGAGTTCCCGGGCCAGATCGATTTCCTGGGTGATGATGGCCAGCGGGTTGTTTATTTCGTGGGCGATGCCGGAGGACAGTTCGCCGATGGCGGCCAGTTTCTGGGATTGCAGCAGGCGCAGGTCGAGGTCGTGGAGCTTGCGTTCGCCGCGTCGCACCCGGCGGGCCAGGACCAGGGCCGAGCCGATGCAGACCGCCCCGGCAAACAGGGCCAGGACCACGCCGACCAGGGGCGGCGCGGCCAGGGCCGAGAGCACGGCCGCGCCGGCCATAAGCGGGGCCAGCAGGGTATGCGGCCACAGCGGCGGGCTGTGGTCTTCAGGAAGTATCGCGGGATTCATGGAGTTTCTTGCGCTCATAGGCCTTTTGGGCCTTTTCCAGCAGTTCTCCGAAATCCACGGGTTTGAGCACGTAGTCGTAGGCCCCAAGCGACATGCCCTGCATCCCGGCTTCCACCGAGGCGTGGCCGGTCAGGATGATGACCTCGACCAGGGGATGGCGTTTCTTGATTTCCTGGAGCACGGTCAGCCCGTCCATGCCGGGCATCCGCATGTCCAGGATGACCACGTCAAAGGGCTCCCGGTCGAGCAGGGCCAGGGCATCGGGACCGTTTGAGGCGGCGGTCACCGGTATCTGGCGGTAGGTGAACCGTTTGACCAGGGTTTCGATGAAGTCGGTCTCGTCATCCACGGCCAAGACGCGAAGTCCCATCAGTACCTCTCTCCAGGCGTTTGGCTGTTGCGCCTGCGGCGTCGGGCTGTTTGCGTGTTGCATGGGTGTATTGCTGCGGCGGCGCTGGTTGCAGGTGGCGTTTGGGATTGGGGCAAAACGGTCATCCGCCAATGGGCAGGGTGATGTGGAAGGTGGTCCCCTGGCCTTCCTGGCTGTGGACGGTAATGTGGCCGCCAAGTTTTTCGATGATGCTGTAGCTGATCGTCAGGCCAAGGCCGGTGCCTTCGCCGACTTTTTTAGTGGTAAAGAAGGGATCGTAGATCTTTTCCAGGGTTTCCTTGGGGATGCCCTTGCCGGTGTCGGTGATGGCGATATCCACCTCGCCGGCGTCGGGCACGGCGCTGGTGGTGATGGTGATGGTGCCGTTTTTATCGATGGCGTCGATGGCGTTGTCTAAAATGTTGAGAAAGACCTGCTGGAGTTGGGAGGTGTCGGACTCGATGTGGGGCAGGTCGCCTTGGTAGTTGCGCACAAAGGTGATGCCCCGGAAGTTGGCCTCGTTTTCCAAAAATGACCGGGTCTGGTCCAGGAGCAGGTTGATGTCGAGGTTCTCCTGGGTCGGTTCCATGCGGCGGGCAAAGCCGAGCAGGCGGTGGGTGACGTCCTTGGCCCGGCGCACGTGGAACTCGATCTTGGTCACGGCATCGGCGAATTCCCCAAAGTTGGGACTGGCCTTGATGTCTTCCTCGGTCAAGAGGTCGCGCATCCAGCCGGCCTTTTCCATGATGATGGCCAGGGGATTGTTGACTTCGTGGGCAACGCCGGCGGCCAGTTTCCCCAGGGCCGCCATCTTGCTCGACTGGGTGAGCGAGGCGTCAAGGGTGGCCTTTTCCCGCTCGGCCTTGATGAGCTGGCGCACGGTGCCGTTGGCGATGACCACCGCGCCGGCAATGATGAGCAGGGAGCCGCCCGAAAGGAGCAGGATGAGCAGCCAGCGCGCCCGGTACAGCGGCAGCATCTCTTCGCCGGGATCGTCTTTTATGACCAGCAGCCAGTCTTTGAGATTGAGCCAGGTCATGGCGTAGAGCGAGACCTGGCCGCTGACGGTCATTTCCTCCACCCGGGTGCCGGAGAAGCGGGGGATGTCCGGGAAGGGGACGGTGTCGAACATGTCGTGGCCAAAGCGCGGCTTTGTCTGCAGCACATGCTGGGCGTTGAGCAGAAAGGCGTCGCCGGACTTGCCGAGATGGATGACGCGCACCAGGGAATCGAAGATGTCGGAGTCGATGGCCGCACGCAGCACCCAGGTCTTTTCGCCCTCGCGCCGGCTGATGGCGATGTTGAAATGGGGGTATTTGCGAAAGCCCATGAACACGTCGCTGACGTGGATGCCCTTGGCCATGACGGTGCGGAACCAGTCTTCCCGGCTGTAGTCGATGCCGCGCAGCTGGTAGGGGCCGACGTAGGAGACGCAGATGCCGTTCTGGTCGATGACCTGCAGGTCGAGGAAGGATTTGCTGTGCAGCTGGAGCACGCCGAAGATGCGTTCCAGGTAGGCATCGCCGGAGAGGTCCTGGTAGGATTCGGTCAGGGCCAGATTGGACAGCTGGGCCACACGTTCGGACAGAAAGAGATCGAGGGTGACCTTTTTATTGTCCACGAGATTGCGCAGATTGCCATAAATCTTGTCGGTATAGGTGTCGTAGAACTTGGCGTAGAGGCCAAGGCCGAGGCTTAGAAGCGGAATGAAGGAAAAGGCCAGGGTAATGGCGACAAGTTTCAGGCGGAGCCGGCCGAATTCGTCCTGGATCATGATATCGCCTCGTAAAGTTGTGGACGCGGGAGGGATGATAGCCCAGGCGAGGGCGGGAAGCAAAGGCTCATGGAGCCGCCTGGACCAGGGGAATGGTGATGCTGACGGCCACGCCGCCGCCGGGCCGGTCGTGGATGCTGATGGTCCCGCCGTGGTGTTCGACCACGGCCCGGGAGGCGGCCAGCCCGATGCCCAGGCCCGGCATTTTGCCGGTGGTGACGTCGCTGAGTTGGTGAAATTTTTCAAACACCGCCTCCCGCATATTCGGCGGGATGCCCTGGCCGGTGTCCTCGACGGTGATGACGGCCATAGGGCCGGCGTGCCGGACCCGGCAGGCGATGTGGCCGGAATTGGTGAACTTGACGGCGTTGGACAAAAGCTGGCCAAGGACGAAGAGCAGCCGTTCGCGGTCGCAGCGAAGCAGCGGAAAATCGTCCGGGATGTCGCGGACAAAGGCCAGCCCCTTCTGCGCCATGGCGCCGGCATGGTCGGCCGCTGCCTGGTCCACCACCGCATCCACCGGGACAACGCCCAGGGCCAGGGGCATGTCGCCGGATTCCAGGGCGGCCAGTTCCAGCAGATTGTCGATGAGCCCGGACAGATGGCGGCCCTCTTCCAGCATGATGGTCAGGTTGGCCCGGGTGCGGGTGGCTTCGGCCACCGCTTCCGGGTCGGTTCCGGCCGGTTTGGCCAGGACGCCGCGCTCCAGGCGCTTGCGCATGACCTGGGCAAAGCCGACCATGGAGGTCAGCGGGGTTTTGAGCTCGTGGGAGACCAGGCTTAAAAAATCGGATTTCACCCGGCTCAAGTCCTCGGCCCGTTTCCTGGCCTGACGGGCTTCGTGTTCCTTGGCGGCCAGATCGTTTATGGTGTCGCGCAGGTGGCGTTCCATGCGGGCCAGATCGGCCGCCACTTCCCGGAATTCCCCTTCGTAGGCGTCAGGGTCGAGGTCGCCGGCCTCGCCCCGGGCCACCCGCCGGGCGTGGCGGCCAAGCTCGGCCAGGGGAGAGGCCACGAAGCGGTAAAGTCCCCAGGCGGCCAGGGCCACCAGGATCAGGACCGCGATCTGGATGACGGCCACAATCAGGCTGGTGGTGCGCACGATCTGGCCGCGCCGGGCTTGGTAGCTGGCGCGCAGCTCTTCGGTGACCGGCTCCAGGGCCCGGGCCGCGGCCACAAAACCGGTCCTCGGTGAACTGTCGTCCTCCAGGCGGCTGGCATAGGTGTCCAGGGCCGCCAGATACTCCGTCAGCACCCGGTCCGTCTCGTCCAGGGGGGCCGGAGCTGCCCGGGCTGCGTCGCGCAGGCCCTTGGCGTCGTGCTCCAGGCGTTTGTAGGCGTCGGGGGTGCCTGAAGCCAGCCACCGTTTTTCCAGGCGTTCCAGGTGTTTGATCGCCGCTGTCAGGGATGGCTGGAGGGCGGCCAGATTTCCCAGGGTCTGGGAGGCTTCCAGGTAGCGGGTGGCCGGATCGGTTGTGGCTGCCACGCCGGGGCTGCCGGCCATGGCCTCAAAGCCGGTCAGATAGTTTTGCAGATGGGCCAGGGCGGCGTCGCACAGGGGATCGTGGTCCGGGTCCAGGGTACGGATGGTGGCGATGGCCGCGCTGGCAGCCTGCTGGTGGCGGCGCACGGCGGCCAGGGCCTCGGGGTCATGGCGCAGAAAATAGTTTTTTTCCTGCCGGCGCATGTCCAGGGCTTCGATGCGGGCGGTGACGGCCAGCCGCTCCAGGGCCAGGGTGCGCTCGGTGGAGCGGTTTTCCAGCACATCCACGGCAAAGATCAGGACAAATCCTGCTACAATACAGCCGCAAAGCGTCTTGAGCTTCCCTTTGACGCTTAGGGCCACGCGCGTTCACCGGTGTTGGGCACGTCCGTCTCCCTGGCCATGGCAGGCCGTTTTCGGTTGGCGCAGGACGGTCTGTTGCCTGCCTGCGGTTCCGTCGGACGGGATACTCCTGCTTAGCTGATGCCGGTTCGGTTTGCCAGAAGATTGTGCCGGGTTTCACATAGGCGGGTGCATTGGCGGGAGTCCCGGCAGGGGCGAACCCTGCCGGGACCGGATGGGGAAGGGCGAAGAACGAAGCGTGTCGGACGGTTACTTGATATCGTTTAGGTAGTCGCCGTACCCGGCCTGGACCATGGCGTCGGCCGGAATAAAGCGCAGGGCGGCGGAGTTCATGCAGTAGCGCTGGTTTGACGGCGGCGGGCCGTCGGGAAAGACATGGCCGAGGTGGGAATCGGCCAGCCGGCTTCGCACCTCGGTGCGGCGCGAAAACAGGCTGACATCGTCATGTTCGACCACGGCATCCGGCCTGATGGGCCGGGTGAAGCTCGGCCAGCCCGTGCCCGAGTCGTACTTGTCGCGGGAACTAAACAGCGGTTCCCCGGACACCACGTCAACATAAAGCCCCGGAGCCTTGTTGTCCCAGTAGGCATTGTCAAAAGGCCGTTCCGTGCCGTTCTCCCGGGTGACCTCAAAGGCCAGGGGCGTGAGCTGCTTGCGAAGGACAGCATCGTCTGGCCGGGTGAACTGTTGCCAGGATGCGGCCGGGGCCGGAGCGCCGGCGGCCTTGGCCGCGTCGCCCCAGGTTTCGGCCAGGAACTGGTCGCGTCCGGAGAAGTTGCGGTAGGTCTGGTATTGCAGCTTGTGGGTGCGCCAGTAGTCCTGGTGGTAGGGTTCGGCCTCGGTGAATTGGGTAAAGGGCAGGATTTCCGTCACGACCGGCCGGGTGAAGCGTCCCGAGGCGTCAAGGGCGGCCAGGGCCAGGACGGCCTCCTCCTTTTGGGCCGCGTCATGGACGAAGATGGCCGTGCGGTATTGCCGGCCCCGGTCGGCGAACTGGCCGCCCGGGTCGGTGGGGTCGATATGGCGCAGGAAGACGTCGAGGACCTGCCGGTAGGTGACGCGCGTGGGGTCGAAATGGACCTGCACGGCCTCGTAGTGCCCGGTGGCCCCGGAAGAAACCTGTTCGTAGGTCGGGTTTTGTTCGCTGCCGCCGGTATAGCCTGAGATGACGGCGCTAACACCGGGCAGCTTTTCCAGATCCGCTTCCACGCACCAGAAACAGCCGCCGGCCAGGGTGGCCACGGCCTGGGTTTGGCTTTGGTGCGACATCGAATCCTCCTTTGCGGTTGCACTCGCCCCGGCGGCCAGGCCGGACCGGGGGGAGGCGATGGCCCAGGCCAGAAGCAGGGCTATCGCGAGCAGGGTGTGGTTGCCGATGGTCATGGTGTCCTCCTTGGGCCAAGGGCTGGATCAGAACCGGCCGCCCGGTCGAGCAGCCCTTCGGCCAGCGGGGACGCGACATCGGGAGCGCCGAGAAAAGAGAGCAGCTCTGCCGTGTCGCCAAACGACAGGGTCGCGGCCAGCGGACGGGCCTTGGGTGCTGTGCCGCGCATGACGGTTTCCAGTATATATCCGCCAGCGGCGGTCTTGTGCAATGTCAATTCCCAAAAACGCGTTCCTCCTCCGGCCACGTCGCGCTCGTCGATACGGGCCAGAAGCAGGGGGCGCTGGCCGGATGCGGACGCTTGGGACAATGCAGGGCCGTTCATGGCGATGCTCCTTGCCTGCAGGAATACTGGGGGAGGTGCTATCAAGAATCGAACCACTTCCGGTGATCTTTCGGGCGTTGAAATTGCGGGATAAATTTGAATGGATCAAGGCCGGCCGCGGAAAATTCCCAGAAAAGAGGAGCTACTGGAGAGGAATCCGGCAGCCAGTGGGCGGACAGGGAGGGGGCCGGGGCCGGAGGTGGATGCACTGCGGCGGCAGGCCGGACGTCTCAAGAGAGGAGGCGTGAACCTCGGGCAGGCATGGAGCGGAGCCGGCTCGAAACGCGCTGCCGGGCTGCGAACAGCCTCCCGGAGACGCGCCGGGCAGGAAGAGCGGCGGTCACTTTGGCTCGGCATGTGCCCTGGCCCTTCCGGGAAGGCCGCCCGGGGCGGCGGCAAAGCGTCCGCCAGTCGCCGGGTTCGGGGCGGCTGGCGGACGCGGAGGCTTCGGGCGGGTTTATGGCTGGGCCGTTTTGGGGTCGGCCGTGCTGCCGGCTGCCGGCGGGGCGACGGCGGGAACCGTGAAGGCGGGATCGGCGGCCGTGCCGGTGAGTGTGGCCCGGGTGACGTTGAGGGTGCCGCCCTGGGCGTCGTACAGGCCGAATCCGACCTTGCCGGAGGTATGGGTTGCATCGGTGGTGGTCAACACCTCGGTGCCGTTGATGTAAAAGGTCAGGGTCGTGCCGTTGGCCACGGCCCGCAGTTCGTTGACTCCGGACTGGTTGATGGCGGCGCTGCTGATCCAATCCTGGAGTTTTGTCCAGGAGTAGCCGCTGACTTTCCAGATGCTGTATGTTCCGCCGTTGCGGTAGGCCATCCAGTAGCCGCTGTACAGGTCTCCGGAAGCGTCTTGCGGCGTCGGGACGGCACGCATGAACAGGCAGGCGGCGTCAAGGGATGCGGCATCGCCGGAAAGCTGCATGGTGACGCGGTAGTCAAGGTTGGCGAAATTGGCGTTGGAGCGGTGCAGATAGTGGTATTTGCTGCTGCCTGTGCCGATGGTGGTCGCCCCGTTTATCGTGGACCACAGCCCGAAGGTATTGGCCGTCCAGTTGCCAAGGCCTGCTGTGAACAGTTCGGTGAAGCTCGTGGAAGAAGGCTTGCTGACAATGCCGATGGTGGTCGGGATACCGAGCGGGAGAAAGTTGATGCCGGCAACCGGTGGCGGTTTCAGGGTGTCGATGGCGGCCTTGAGGTTGACCCGGGGTTTGGTGACGGCCACTTTGCCGTCGGTGATCAACGTCCCGGTGGTGGCCAGGGTGGAGCGCACCTGGGCCGGGGTGAGGTAGTTGCCGGTGATGGCCTTGGCCGCGCTTTGCAGGGCGGCGGCCGCGCCGGCGGCATAGGGGCAGGCGGCCGAGGTGCCGCCGAAGGAGGTGTTAAACGTGCTGCCCTGGTAAGCGCATTGCAGGGTGTAGGCCTGGTTGGATGGGGCAAACAGGGTCAGGAAAGACGCGGAATTGGAATAGGCCGTGACCTTGTCGGCGGCTGTGGTGTCGTCAACGTACCAGCCCGTCGCGCAACCGGTAGTGGCGATTTTGTTGGCGCAGGAGTCCCCGCTGACGCAGGGGGTGTTGTTGCCGAAATTGGCGTCGTAGACCGCACCCACGGAAATGACGTGGGAGATGCAGGCCGGCCAGCCCATGGCGGTGCAGTAGCCGTCATTGCCCGAGGAGGCGAAGATGGTGATGCCGGCAGCCACGGCATTGGCCGCTGCCGTGGTCATGGCCGGCACGGCGGCATCGCAGTTGGCCGAATACTGATCACCGCCAAAGCTGGTGCTGATGATGCGGATGGGGTTGGCCGGGGAGAGATTTTGGTAGGTCACGGCCCATTCCCAGGCAAGGATCATGGAGGCATTGGTGGAGCTGCCGCCGGTGGGCGTGTTGGTGATTTTCAGGGCAAAGAGCTTGGCTCCCGGGGCTACGCCACCGATGTAGTCGCCGGTGTCGGCGAGATCGCCGGCCACGATGCCGGCGCAGGCCGTGCCGTGCCCCTGGCGGTCCATGGGATCGAGCTTGCCTTCGCCCGTGTCGTAGCCGCCGAGGACCTTGGCGTTGGGGTAGCTGCCATTCCCGAGATACAGGTTGTTGTAGTCGATGCCGGTGTCGCACACGACCACGCCCACCCCGGACCCGTTGTAGCGCGACCGGGTGGCCAGGGCGTTCTCCAGGGGAATGCCCTGGCGCAGATGGGGGGTCAGGACGCCGTTTTCCTCGACGCTGGCCACCGCGTCATTGGCGAGCAGGGCGGCGAGCTGTCCGGCCGTGGCGGTGACGACGAAGGCCGGCATGTAGCTGAATTGCTGGGTGACCGTGCCCAGGTCGGCAGCCTGGCGCCGGTTGAAAAAGGCGTCCAGGCTGGCCTGGGTCCTGGCGCGCACCTCGGCCTTGCCGGCTTCGGTGGCGAATTCCGAGGGGCTATGGCCCCGGGTCTGTTTGAGCATGACAATGAAACTGCCGGTCGCTCCTTCGGTGGCCAGGTGAGCCAATGCTTGCTGCGAGGCGTGGAGGCTGGAATCGGTTTGGATCTGGGCGACGATTTGCTGGGCACTTTGTTGGGCCGCAGCCTGGACGGAAAAAATGAATACGATGTGAATGGTTGCAAGGGCAATTATACGTTTGGACAACTTCAACATACGTCCGCCTTTTTTGTTGCTCTTGTGTGAAACGACCTGTGGATTGGGTTTTTTATTTCTTACTATGGAGTGATTTTTTATATATCCTTTTTATTGGAGAAGTTTTTTGATGCAGTTTTGGAATGATCGGGCTTCTTCTTGAAGGGATGGCCTTATCGCTCCACGAGGATACAAGGCAAATAGGAGGCCTGTCCAGGGCGTTTATCGGGCTGTCGCAGGAAGTTGACGGGCCAGAACCAAGCGTCAGGCACTCTTTTTTGCTGTGTCGCCTGTCTGATGCGGCAGGTGAGGGCGGCAAAAGGACGGGTGTAAGAGCGAAATCGTACGTTGGCCGGGCCGGACGGCCCCTTAACGCAGGGTCAGGCCGTGTTTGCGCAAAAGGCCGTAGAGGCGCGACTGGCTTAAACCCGAGTGGTTCATGGCCGAACGGACATCGCCGCCGCTCACGCCAAGCAACTGTTCGAGGTAGGCGCGTTCCACCCGGTCGTGGGCTTGCCGTTTGTAGGATTCCCAGTCAAGCGGTGCGTCGCTGTGGTCGCTTTCGTTTAAGCGGCAAAGCGCGCTCCCTGAGGCCTGGGCCTTGGGGGCCGGCCGGGCCCGGGCTGCCCGGGAGCGCACGAACCGGGCCCGCGCATCGCGGGGCAGATGCGACGGCAGCAGTTCCGGTTCAAGGGGCGCGGCAGCCATGAGCGCTTCCAGCACGTGGACCAGTTCGCGCACGTTGCCCGGCCAGTCGTAGCCGGCGAACAACTCAAGGAGTTCGGCCGAGACCATGCTCAGGGGCAGCTTGCCGGCCCGGCAGATGCGGGTGAGGTGGAACTCGGCGATGTCAGGCAGATCGTCGGCCATTTCGCGCAGGGGCGGCGGGGTGATGGGAACGGCCCGGATGCGGTAGAGCAGGTCCTCGCGAAAGGTCCCGGCCGCCACCATGGCGGCCAGATCGCGGTTGGTGGCGCACACCAGCCGGAAATCGACCTGGATCTCGCGGTTTTCACCCAGCGGGCGATAGGTGTGGCTTTCCAGCAATCGCAAAAAGCCTTTTTGCATCTCAAGCGACAGTTCGCTGATCTCGTCGAGGAAAAGCGTGCCGCCGTCGGCCCTGGCCAGCAGGCCGGGTTTGTCCCCGGACGCGCCGGTGAACGCCCCCCGGCGGTGGCCGAACAGTTCGCTGGCCATGATGGTTTCCTGGAGTCCGGCGCAGTCCACGATGACGAAATCGGCCTTGGCCCGGGGACTGTTGTCGTGGATGGCCCGGGCAAAGAGCTCCTTGCCGGTGCCGGTCTCGCCAATGAGCAGCACGTTGGCCTGGCTTCTGGCCGCCCGGCCAAGCTGGCGCAGGGCCCGGTCCATGGCCGGGCCGCCGCCGACGATGCCGGGACGGCGCACGGGCAGGGAATCCTGTTTCTTTTCGCGAAAGCGCAGGGCGCGCAGGCAGGCCAGGCGCAGCGCTTCCTGGCTGGCGGACTTCTCGATATAGTCCCAGGCCCCGCTTAAGATGGCCAGCTCTGCCCCGTCCGGGTCGCCGGCCCCGGTGATGATGACCACCTCGGGCTCGCTTGGCAGGGCGCGCAGTCTGGGCAGCAGGTCGAGGCCCGTTCCGTCGGGCAGGCGCACGTCGAGAAAAACCAGATCGAATTCCGCGCCAAGGGCCATGGCGTCGGCTGCGGCCACCGAATCGGCCCGGGCGGTTTCGTGGCCCTCGGCAGCCAGCAGGCGGCACAGGAATTCCCGGAAAAAGGCGTCGTCGTCGATGACCAGGATGTGCGCCATAGAGGGGACGGGATCAGGCGTCCTGGGTCAGGTAGGGATGGGCGCGCACTGCTGCGAACACGGCGGCCAGTTCCAGTTTGGCCTGGGCGAGGTACGACCGGCAGGCGGTGATGTCGCCAAGCCGGCAGGCTTCCTGAAGGGAGCGCATGGCCGCTGCGAGCCGCTCGGCCCGGATCGGCCCGGACATGCCGGCCAGATCGTGGGCCAGCCCCAGGGCGGCGGCTGTGTCGCCCCGGGACACGGCCTCGGTCAGGGCCTGTCCCTTGGGTTCGGCCAGTTCCAGAAAAAGCGCCAGCAGTTCGGCGGCGAACTCCCGGCGTCCCTTTCGGGAAAATTCAGACAGATCAAGAAGTTCTTCCCGGCTGTTCGTGGCCAGCCGGGCCTTGGACAGGACTTGCCCGATGACGGCAAACAGATCCGCGCCACGTACCGGTTTGGACACGTGGGCGTCCATGCCGGCCTCCAGGCAGCGTTCCCGGTCGCCCTGCATGGCAAAGGCGGTGAGCGCCAAAATGGGCACTTCCGGCGGGTTGGCCGGGGCGCAGCGCCCCTCGCGGATGGCCCTGGTCACGGTCAGGCCGTCCATGTCGGGCAACTGGATGTCCATGAGGATGCAGTCTACAGTCTGGGAAGCCGCGACCTCGAGGGCTTGGCGGCCATCGACGGCCGGGATGGGGGTATGGCCGTTTTTGCGCAACAGGTGGAGCATGTAGATCCGGTTGACGTCGTTGTCGTCGACGACCAGCACGGTCAGGGGAGGCAGGTCCTGAGCCGGACTCGATACATCCATTACGGGGCCCCTTCTTGAGGTGGAAGCGCCGACAGCAAGAATCCATCGCTTTCCAGTATGAGGACAATTTCCTACCATGGCCCGCAACGAATGACAAATTGCAACTTTTCAGCCAATTCCATAAATAGTGGAGTCGGTTGCGCGGAGCCGTTGGGCCGCAGCGGCCTGCCCCTGGCCGGGGCTTGCGCTCTGGCATAGGATGGCTACTTCAGGCGGGAGGATGGGTGATTTATGGTGTCACAAGCGCTTGCGCCCCATATCGAAGCCTTGCTTCGCCGGGCCGGTCCGGACGGGGCTTTTGCCGTGGCCGAAGGCTCGGCCCCGCGTCCCGACGCCACGGCCTGGGCAGCCATGGCCCTTTTCGCCGCCGGTGTGGCCGGCGAGAAGGTCACTGCCGCCCGGACCGCCCTGGCCGCCGCCCAGCTGGCCGACGGACGGGTGCCGGTGCTGCCCGGGCGTCCCGAGGCGGCCTGGCCCACCACCCTGGCCCTTTTGGCCTGGCTGCCCGATTCGGCTTTTGCCGCGCCGGCCGCCCGGGCTGCGGCCTGGCTGGCCGCCCATCCGGGCTCGCACTGGGTGCGCCGGGCCGAAGAGACGGCCGTGGTCGCCCATGACACCAATCTGCGGGGCTGGGCCTGGATCGACGGCACCCATTCCTGGGTCGAGCCGACGTCGCTGGCCATGCTGGCCCTGTCGGCCATGGCCGCGCCGCCCCGGGAGGCCCTCGATGAGGCCGTGCGCCTGCTCCTTGACCGTCAGCTTCCGGACGGCGGCTGGAACTACGGCAACACCCGCGTCTTTCGAAACACCCTGCTTCCGGTGCCCGAATCCACCGGCCACGCCCTGGCCGCCCTGGGCGGCCGGGTCGGGCCGACGGCCGTGGCAGCGAGCCTTCATTATCTGGCCGGACCGCAATGCGCCGTGCCCACGCCCCTGGCTGCGGCCTGGCGGGCCTTCGGGCTTGGGGCGTACGGCCTGGCCACGCCGGCCGTCACCGCGGGCTGCCTGCTCGCCCTGGGCCGGCAGGACCGCTACGGTCCCTACGACACCCCGCTGCTGGCCCAGGCCATTGCCGCCGTGGCCGCGTCCGGGCGCTTTGCCGCCCTTTTGGGAGACCGCCATGACCAGCCATGACCCCCAGACGCCTCGCCGCTTCACCCGCCGCCAGGCGGTCAAACTGGCTGCCGCCGCCGGACTGGTGGCGGCCGGCGGACTGGCGGCTGCACCGCTTTTCAAGGAAAAGCGCCTGACCCCGGTCTTTGTGGCCAAGGCGGCGGAGTATGGAGCCGATCTGGGGGGAATACTGCGCCGGGGGCTGGCCGAGCTCGGGCTGACGTCCCAGGAAATGGCCGGCAAGCGGGTGCTTTTAAAGCCCAATCTGGTCGAGCCCCATGCCGGGGCCGGGCATATCAACACCCATCCCCTGGTGGTGCGGGCGGCGGCCGAGGCCTTTTTGGCCCTGGGAGCGGCCTCGGTGGTGGTGGCCGAGGGGGCCGGGCATCGCCGTGACGCCTATCTGGTGTTGGAGGAATCGGGGCTGGCCGATATTCTGGCCCGGGAAAAGCTGCCGTTTTTCGACCTCAACAACGGCCCGGTGGCCCCGGCCAAAAATCTCGGCGGCTTTAGCAAGCTCGGCGAGCTCTGGCTGCCGGAGCTGATCACCCGCACGGACATGGTGGTGTCGGTGGCCAAGATGAAGACCCATCACTGGGCCGGGGTCACGCTGTCCATGAAGAACCTGTTCGGCGTCATGCCGGGCGTGGTCTACGGCTGGCCCAAAAACGTCCTGCATTTTGCCGGCATCGAGCCGTCGATCCTGGACATCAACGCCACGGTGCGGCCGGATTTCGCCATAGTCGACGGCATTGTGGGCATGGAGGGCGACGGTCCCATCATGGGCGATCCGGTGGCGGCCGGGGTGCTGGTCATGGGGCGCAGCGCCGTGGCCGTTGACGCCACCTGCTGTCGGATCATGGGCATCGATCCCGGGCGCGTGGGCTACCTGGACCTGGCTGACGGCCGGCTGGGCACCATCCAGGCCGGGCGGATCGAACAGCGCGGCGAAATTCCGGCCGCTGTGCGCCGCGATTTCGCCCTGCTTGACTACGTGCCGGCCCAGCAGAACCTGCGCCTTGGCCGCTAGCCTCGCGTTCGCAACGAAACGTCTCTGTTTTCGCGAATAAAAAAGAATGATTCCGGTCTACTGTCGTGCAAAAAGGCAGAGACTATTTCCTTGACGCGACACGAGCGGAGCCGGCAGGCGTCCCGGTGCCGCCGGCGAGGCTAGAAGTCCGGGAACCAGGCCGCGCCGGTAACCAGGCGGTAGAGCGTCCATTCCTCAATGGCCAGTCCGCCGGCGTAGAGGCAGGTTCCGGTCTGGCCCGAGGCGCTGTCGCCGATGACCAGTTCGCCGCCGGTGGCGACGCAAAAAGTCGAGGCCGGATTGGCCAGGCCGACAAGCTGGGCCGCAGCCGGGGCGGCCAGGGCAGCGGCCAGAACCGCGGTCATAACGGCTGAGGAGACAACGCGCATAAGCTCTCCGTGGTCCCGGCCGGGGGTGCCGGATCAGGCCGGGGCTTGCTGGTTCTCCTGGCGGGGGAAGACCGCCAGCCTGGGGCTGCCGGGCACCGGGCGTCCCTTGCAGGTGGCTTCGATGCGGTGGGGCCGGCCGTCGCGAAACTGGGGCGGCACAAGCCAGACAAAGCCGGAATAGCCGTCGCCAAAGCCGCCCGCCGCCACGTCGGGGCGGTAGTCGCCGGCGGTGAGCAGAAATTCCTGGCCGTCCACGGTCAGCTTGACGTCCTGGCGCACGGTGGGGGCGGCCGCGTCCCGCACCCAGCCAAGCATCCGGTCGGCCTGGGGCGGATCGAGATGCCCCATGATGCCGCCCGGGGCTTTCATGGCAAACTGCCAGCCGTGGAGTTCCAGGGAAAATTCCACCGGTCCCGGAGGGCCGAAGCACAGGAGCCGGTGCTCCAGCTCTTCCTTGGTGATGTCCGGGGTCAAGCGGCACATGCGTTCGAAGTCGGCGACCGTGCGTTTGTTCGGGCCCCAGGCCAGCGACCGGGTTGGGGTGATGGGGGCCTCGCTGGTGATCCGGGGCGCGATGCGCAACAGCAGCAGGGACAGGGCCTGCCGGGCCACCCGGGCCAGGCCGGGACGATCCTTGGCTCCGGTGACGGGTATGATTTCGGCGTCGAGGATGGCCCCGGCGTCAATGCGTTCGTCCATGGCGTGGAAGGTTGCGCCGAAGGTCGCGGCCCGTTCGTAGGCGGCCCAGGCCTCGGGGGCTGTGCCGGGATAGTCGGGCGAGGCCGGGTGGATGTTGTAGGCCCCATGCGAAAAAGCGGCCAGACAGTCGGCCGGCACAATGACGTTGGACAGATAGGAGAGCAGCCGGGAATTGGGGCCGAGGTTGGCCACCTGGGCGCGAAGGCCGGGCAAATCAATGACGTGACGCAGCTCGACGTTTCGCCCGTGGGCGGAAAGCATCTGGAGAAGGGTTGCGGCCTCTTCATTGGAGGAAAGCAGAACAAGCGTCAGGGACATGAAGTACCTCGAAGTTTCGTCTGGCACTGCGGCGCCGGACCTGTAGGATGCTGCCGAAACTATCTGCCGGTCGTGGCAGGGTCAAGGCGAAGACAACCGGCCGGCATCATTTTTTGGCCCGGATGAAGGGAATGTCCTTGGCTGAGCCGGAACTGTACAGCAGCGAGGTGACCTGCCCGTTGTTGTCGAATTCCAGGCGTATCCCGTGCACGGCGCCGCCGCTGTCGGAACCGTCAAAGACGCCGTAGAGCAGATGGCGCATGGCGATGGTCTGGTTGTCCCGGGTCATGGCGAGGCCTGTGGCGGTCTGGCTGAGGCGCAGGGTGCCGAGCACGGGATTGGTGTAGACGCCGCTGGCCAGTTTGGCCGGGGTGTCCGGGATAACGAACGCTTCTTCCGGCCCCGGAACCTGGGCCGGCGGCGGGGCAGGGGCTTCGGCCTTGGCAGGCGGTATTTCGGTCTTGGCCAGGACTGTGGCCTTGGCTGCCGGCGGGAGTGTTTCGGCTGGGGCGGGCATGGCAGGCCCGGCGGGCAGTGGCCGCTTTGCAGCCGCAACGGCAGAAGCTTCCGGGGCTTTGCCCGGCGGCAGGGGGGCGGGCTGGGCCGGCTCCGGCTTGTTGTCTGTCGCTTTGGCTTCCGGGGCGGGTTGGAACGGAACAGGTTGGGGAGAAGCGCCGGCCGGCGGCGTCACGGGCAGGCGCAGCACGTTGCCGGCCATGATGCGCTGGGATTTGTCGATGGCATTGGCCTGGGCCAGGGCGTCAGGGGTGAGGCCGTGCTTCTGGGCGATGCGGCTGAGGGTGTCGCCGGGCTGGATGGTGTATTGGGTGCCCCCGGGAACCGGGCCGCCGACAGGAGCCGGGCTCGTGGCGGCGGCCAGGAGCAGGCCCGGGACCAGACAGGCCGGCAGGGCAAAAAGCAGGAACTGGCGCGGCAGCGGCATAGGCGTCCTTTGTATGGATGTTTTGCCGGTCTGGCAAAATGGTTCGTTATTTTTCAGTCGCGTTTATAAGAAAAAGCGTCTGGCCTGACAATGCGTAAAACACCTCCTGCCGGGTCGCCGGCCAGGGGTTTGGGACACGGTCCGAGCGGTGTTGGGACTTGCCATCTCGCTGGTTTGGCCTTACCTCATGTGTTGGTCGGGGTGTCGAGAAACGAATGGGACAAAGCGCCATGCAAAGGCGTCGCAGGACGACGCCGAGGATGACGTCCCGGCTGGCAATGCGCCCCGGGGCGTCCGCTCGTTTTGATCCAGGCCGCATCCACCCCGGCATCCCCCGCAACCTCGTCTCCGTCGTCTTCTGCCTTGCGTCCGCCATCGGCTTCGGCCCGGCCGGCCGGAAGCTGGAGCGCCGGATTTCGCGACCAAAGGCGGCACAGATCTTTTATGGATAACCCGCAAGACACCGAGACCACCGACGCCAAGAAGGGCGCTTCCGGCTCCCTGGGCAGTCTGGGCCTGTCGCTGACGGACAGGGAAAAAAAGAACCTCATGACGTTTCTGTCCATCGGGATCATCCTGGTGGAGTTTGCCGTCACCATCGCAGCCGTGTGCTACGGAATCATCAGGTCGCAGAAACTGCCCGACGGCAGCATCGAGTTCCAGTTCCCCTGGATTCCCTACGCCGTGGCCCTGATCCTGGCCCCGGTGGCCATCATGCTGGTGGTCAACATCATCGGCATGGGCTTTACCCGCATCTTTCGGGGCGACCCGAGCATGGACGAGGAGCAGATGCGCTATATGCCCGAGCGCCTGCGCCGGCTTATCGCCCTGTCCCGGGGGTTGCCGTCCATCATTCTCCTTGGCGGCATGATCCTCGTCGGCGCGGCCCTGTACTACCTCGACGCCGTCATCCAGGCCATTTTGCGCATCGGCGACCACGTCGAGGTCATTGCCCCCTGGGTCATGGCCGGGCTGGTGGCGGCCTGGTGCCTCACCTATCTCGTGCGCATGTGGTTTCTTTACAAGACCCGGCGGATGCATGAGGAATACGCGTTTCGGCGCGAGGTGCTGGAGCGCACCGGCATCGTCATTGTTGACAACCGCAAGCACATCGCCGCCGATGGCCGCACCATCGGCGAACACGGCAACGTCCTGCCCGGTCGCGTCATCGACGTGCTGCCGCCCGGGGAGTCCGACGCCGACAAGGACGCCCCATGACCGAACAGGTCGAACGCCTGGGCCGCAAAGCCCGGGATATTCTGCTGGCCCGCATCGCCCGCACCGACGACGCCGGCCGGGTCGAGGCCCTTTCCGCCTTTGTCGGCCTGTCCCGGCCCGATCTTGGGCCTGACGCTGCCGGCATCATTGCGGAGGCCGCCCCGCCCCTGCCGCCGGCGCTGACCGAGAAGTGGGTGGGCATGTTCGTTTCCCGTCTGCTTGAGACCGTGCCCCATGTCCAGGTGGCGGAGTTGTGCGACGGCAGCGCCGAAAACGAGGCTGCCCTGGCCCTGGCCTATGTGATGTTTTTGGAATCCGAGCGCATGGAGAAGCAGATGGCCGAGGATCTGGCGGCCTGCAACCTGCCGGCCGGACTTGACGGGGCCGATGCCGCCGCCGAGACCTGCCGCCGGCTGGCCGATGCCGAGGAGCGCCGCCGGCAGGCGAGCCTGGAGAAGGCCGCCGCCTACCGCCGGGACCACAGCCGGGACAACTGAGAGCATTGTCCGGCCGCCGGAGCAACGGTGTTGCCGTCAAGGGCAACCTGCCATGCTTCCGGCCGGCCGGATTTCACCCAAGAGCAAACCATCCAGTTGGATTTTTCCCCTTTGCAGGGGGCTGGGGATCATCCCCGGGCGTCGAAGCTTTTCCGTCTTTTTTCCACTTCCGCGCATCGCCCTGGCCTCCTGCCCGGTCCGAGCAATCTCTCTCCAGGCGGGATTCCAAAGGGCTTCAGCCTTGCCGCCGGAGGCACTCTTCCTCTTCTTCTCTTTCTCCTCCGCCTAGGCGAACATGGCGCAGATGACCTCGAAGTGGGCTTCGGCCGTTTCCACCAGCTCGGGCAGATCGGCCGGAGTGAGGCCGACCGCGTTCCAGGCGGCGGGGTCGTAGCGGGGCACGAGGCGCTCGCCGCTGGTGCCGGGCAGGACTGCGCCGGCGATCATGTCGGCCACGCAGACAATGGACGGCTCCTGCGGCACCTCGCCGGACACCGGGGCGTGATGCCGCCACACGGCCTGCTCCAGGCTTTCGGGAAAGCGCCACTTGCGAAGGAGCATCCCGCCAAGCTCCCCATGGTCGAAGCCGAACAGTTCCTGCTCCACCGCAACCAGATGGCGTCCTGAAGCCGCGGCTGCGGCGAGCACGGCCCCGGCCGCCTCCGGCACCTGCTTGTAGAGCACCAGCCGGCCGATATCGTGGAGCAGTCCGGCCACGAAAAACCGCTCCGGACTGGGGTCGTGCATCCTGACAGCCAGCAGTTTGGCCACCAGCCCCACCCCGATGGAATGCCGCCAGAACTGGCGCATGTCGATGCAGCCGGCCGGGATGTCCTTGAAAAGCGGCATGACGGAAACGCCCATGGCCAGGGTGGAGAGCTGGTTTAGGCCAAGGAGCATGACCGCCCGGGACAGGGTGTCCACCGGGCCTGGGGGCAGGCCGCCGGAAACGCGCAGGGTGCGGGCGTAAAAGGCGCTGTTGACGAGCTTTAAAAGCTTGGCCGTGAGGCTTGGGTCCTTGCTGATGACGGCGGAGGCCTCTTCCACGGTGGAGGCCGGGTCGCTTAACACCTCGCGGATGCGCATGAAGACTTCGGGCAGGGAGACGAGGATCGGATCGGCCGCCAGGATGGCTTCGGGGCTCGGCAGATTGACCAGGCTTTCGCGGCCGCAGGCCGGCGGGCGCACCGGGCGCACGGCAGCCAGGGCCTCGGCCCGGGCCAGGGCCAATTCGGTCAGGGCAATGGTCAGGGGTTCATCGGCCGGCAGTGGGGCGAAACGCCGCCGCACCGCTTCTTCGGGCGTGTCGGCCGGTTCGGCCGGGACTGCCGGGGATGTTGCTGCCGCTGAATCCGAAGTGGCCTCGATTTCACGGATACGCCAGCCGCGCAGCCACTTGAGGTGGCTTTCGGCCAGCACCGTGCCGGCCGGAAGCCGGTAGCGGCCGTCGGGGCTTTCGATCTCGGCGGCGAGCACCATGCCGGCCCGGATCTGGGAAAAGGGAATGGTGGGCATAGGCCGTCTCTTTGCCGGCCCCTTGGCCGACGGCGGAAGATGGGCTTCGGGCGGATCCCGGGAAAGTCAGCCGTTGCCGAGCTTTACCAGCGCCACGCCGACCCGGCAAGAGCCATGGCGCAATCCCCGGCCGCCTGGCTGTCCGGTATGTCCCGGCCATCTGGGCTGTCCGGGCTGCCCGGGGGTTCCCCCGGGCAGCCCGTTGGCCTATAAGGGCCGTCTGGAGGCATCATGACCGTATCCCCGCTTCTGACCGGCGATGGACAGCTCGTCGATATCGGCGACATCCGCTACAACGAGGATCTGGCCGCGCCCCAGGCCTTTGGCCTCATGCGCTTTTCCCATACCAGCGACGCCTTGCGCGGCCTTGTGCGCGATCTGCGCGATCGGGCTGCCCGGGAGTCCCGGCCGCTGACCGATTTCATGGACATAAGTGGCCGCAGCGGCCATTCGCGCATCGGCCTGGACATCCATCTGACCGGCGACGCCCCGCAGGTGTCCGACAGCGCCCGCACCGTGGAGCTGCCGGTGGCCGTGACCGCCCTAAACGCCGTACTGGCCGAGTCCCTGGCTGATCTGCGCGGGCTTTGCTGCGATGGCGGCGTGGATTTCGGGCGGCTTTTCATCCCCCGGGGGCCGGCCGTCGGCCGGGCCGAGATTGCCGAGGCCATCGAGCGGGGCTGGCTCCTGCTCCCCCTGCGCCACAGCGTGGCCGAGGACGGGGTGGTGGAGATCGTGCTGGAAGACCTGCGCTATGTCCTGTCCTCACGGCTGCTCGGCGTGGGACGCAATTTTGCCGAGATGGTGGTCAAGGGCAAGCACGGCCTGGGTATTTTCCAGAGTCTGGCCCCGACCGGCCTGCCGGCCGCCCTGGCGGCCAAGGATTTCATGGTCGGGGCCGTGCATATCGCCCTGGGCCCGTTTACCGCCTTTCTGGAGCGCGCCACCAACCGCGACGGCGTCTTCCATCTGGCCTCGCGCCTGCTCGACGGCATTCGCACCACGGGCATCAGCACGCCGCGCCAGGTGGAACTCTACAACTCCGGCGAGGCGGCGGCGCAAACGGACGGCATGGCCGTGCGCCTGCGGCTCTATCCGCCGGATGCGCGGGTGGCCCGGCTGGCCGAGCGGGTGCTCATTCCCGGCCGCAGCCGGGAGGTGCTGGCTGCCGGAGTCGATTTCGCCGACCTGACCGACATCTTCAATCCCGTGGCCAGCCGGGCGCTTTTTGACGAAGTGACCGACGATCCTGGCGACGGCGGCATCTACGGCCGCATCCTCATGCCCGGCAAGATGATCACCATCCCCTGGGAGCAGGAGGAGGGCGTGTGGCTGCGGGAATTCCAGTGGCGGCTGGTGTACGAATACGCCCGGGGCAATGTCCCGGAGGGAGTCCTTGAGGGCGAGGAGATTCCCAAGCGGATGCGCCCGTTTCTCGACGACCTCAAGTACGTCGGCGGCGAGCAGAAGCTGTCCAAGGTCTTTGTGGCCGACGCGGTGCCGCCGGCCGACACGCTCCGGGTGCTCAAGCGAAACGGCATCGGCGTGGTGGCGGCGCGGGGCATGGGCTGCGCTCCGGGCAAGGCCTGCCGGCCGCCCTTTTTCCGCATGGACCAGACGCTTTACGAGGAGCTCGTGCGCCTTGAGGGCGAGGGGATGCGGTTTTATCTGCTGCTTGAGTTCAACGGCCAGTCCCAGATGCGCGAGTTTTTCCGGGGCCTGTGGGTGACCCGCGAGGGGCGCGAACATCTGCCGCGCATCCACACCACCATGGCCATGTTCGGTTCGGCCTGCGACGTCCTGGGACCGGTCCTGGCCGAACCCATTGCCGCCTTTTTGAAAAAGATGCGCGACCATCCGCGCCTGGGCGAGGGCTTTGCCGTGGCCCATGGCTCGGGGCCGGGGGTCATGCGTATTGTCGACGACGCGGCCGCTGCCCTTGGCATATTCCGCCTGGGCGTTGGCATCGACGCCGAGGAAATCGGCCAGATCCCCAATTTCGAGCCCGAAGCCGTGGCCCAGTTCACCAACCTGGCCATGAACACCCGGCAAGACATCCTGGACCGGCGTTCGCTCTTTAAGATCTTTAATCTCGGCGGTTTCGGCACCAGCTACGAAGTGAACATGGCGCTCACCTTTTTAAAGATCGGGCAGTGCCTGCCCGCCCCCTACATCTTCATCGACCCGGTGGGCCTTGGCCCGAACGGCGAGCCGTTTTGGCGGCAGACCATCCAGCAGTTCCAGACCCTGAGCAGCGACTTGGCCGGCGGCGGCCACACCCTCGGCCCGCTTGGGCCGCGCTGGGTGGTCAATTGCTGCCACGAGGTCGGAACCTACGAAGAGGGCTACGCCATCATGGCCGCCTTTGTGGACGACCCGGCCGCCTATTGGCGCGAACGCGGCATCGCCCAAAGCCGGGTGCGCTTTGCCCGGGACAATCTCAAAAAGGCCGGCGTGCCCATTGCGCCTTATATTGAAGAGGCGTTGGAAGGGGAATAGAGAGGCAGAAGAGGGGAAAGGCAGAGGGCTGAAGGCAGAAGATGCCTCCGGCGGCCAAAGGGCTGAGCCCTTTGGAATCCC
>NZ_MLBG01000036.1 GCF_001936595.1 Desulfovibrio sp. DV | reverse complement strand
TTGAAGTGTGCTCGTTCGAGGCTCGGTGCCAGGGCCTGTCGTCCCGTCTACTCTCTGGGGCAAGTGGAAGCCACGTGCTCATGAGGCAGGAGCCAAGGTCATATATTCGCAGGCAGGGCAATATGCTGGCCCGCCTCGCATTCTTTCGGTTTTTTATACCTCTATGGCTTTCCCTATGTCAAAGCGATGTTGCACACAATCTATGAAGAAAATTGAGCTGTTGTATAACACACGGATTTCGTGAAACAATCTTAGCTCGGAAGGTATCGGTGAGATAACGTTAAATCCTTAGGCCGGCGTGATTCGGTAAGCCGAAGGCATCCGTGCGACAACGTCCCGCAGTATGTCAGTAATCACCTGCAAGCCTGGGCCGAAACGAACAGGATACGCTCGACTACATCCAGTCGGGCAAACCGCAGTAAAACGCCTATGGAGCGCCAGCCCGTAGTTCTTCCCTGTGAAGGCCGAGGCGGCTTGGCTCATTTCCTCGACCTCCCCCGGGCCAAAGGGCGGTTTTGCTCCAGCCGAGCGATCTTTTCGCGAAGCAGCTCGTTTTCCATGGCCTGCTCGCCGATTTTCTCACGGAGCCGGCCGACTTCAACGGATTCCCTTGCCGGTTGCGGCTTGAGACCCGATTCCCCGGCCTCCAGAAAGGTGTCGCGCCACTGGGGCAGCGTCGCGGCGGTCACCCCCAACTCCCGGCTCACCAAGTCAATGTCCTCGCCTCGAAGCAGCCGGAGTACGGCCTGAGTCTTGTGACGCGCCCAAAATCGCTTGGGCGCTCCTTGCTCTCTCTGCATACGACACCTCCCGAGCGGCAGATTCATACCGCCAAGTTAGTGTCCAAGAAAACCCTAGGCCAATCCAGAGGGAACAAATGGGGCAAGAGTGGGATTGCGGATAGTGATCAATTTACAAGGGCCACTGATCATCTTACAAGACGCATGGCCATCTGCGAATTCGAAGAAAACACCGACTGGAAAGTATTCTGAATAAATTCTGCGACGAGAAGGGCCACATGGCCGTATTGAGTGCCCGCTATGAGATATTCGGCGTGGCCGATGTCCGCCAAGCACATAACCAAGCCGACCTCGAACTTCAAATTTATCGGCAGGGGGGGCTGAGATCGTCGCGGCTACGGGGGAGAAAGGCTTCACGGAGACGAGGGCACGGCTGGTCGCCGAATATGGGCTCCATGCTCAAAAGAGACAATGTGTCGGTTGGACTCGCTGCTATCAACCAATCCACGCGGCCCCTGACTTGTACTTGCACAGCACGGCATGGCAAATTTGTTGGAATAATTAGTTAGTCCTAGACAAATTAGAAACCCTTGAAATTTAATAACAACTGCTGACAGGAGGACACCTGCATGGACACGTCATCGGGTAACACCTCTGGACCTGGTGCAGAACGGGATGTTGAGAAGGGGCTGAACAACCATGAGCCGCAAGGGGATCCACGAAGGACAAATTCTCCCCAGAGCCAAGCGATACCATCAACAGGGCCATCTTCTTCCTATGAAGCCGAGCAAATTCGCTCGCCGGATACACCGATTCCCGCCAACCCTTCAGGGGGGGGCAATGGAAATGAATGTCTTGAGAATGTAGGCGACCGGATAAAAAAGCTCCGTGAGGCTGTAAACAGCGGAGGAACCCAGGCTAACGCTAATTTAATAGCTTACTTAGCTATCCTTATTTATTTCTTTGTGGCTGTTACATCTACCAGTCACGAGGATTTGCTGCGCGGAACCGCGAAGGCTGTCCCACTCCTTAATATTCAACTCCCTTTATGGTGGTTTTTTTTATTGGGCCATTGGCGTTGATGCTCATTCATCTAAATCTAACAAGCCAGTATTTCTATCTAACACAAAATGTCCTTTTACTCGATCAGTTGATTGTAAAGCATTTTTATGGAATGACTGCCGAACAAGAGGAAGAACGTAGTCTACATAAAAACAATCTCCTTTCTAATCTCATCCTCGACAGAGACATGCACTTTTCTCTTGGGTTGTTTATGAGGTTTGTTTTGTGGTTTTTTGTAGTTTGCGCACCGATCTCATTATTTTTGCTTTTTCAAAGCTACTTTATTCCATATCACGATCAAGTAGTGATTTGGATGCAAAGGGTGGTTCTGCTGATTGACGTTTCTATGATATTGCTTTTATGGCCGGCAATATCGGGAGCGCAGTCGCGCAATTGTCTATCGAGACAAATGGCAAACATATCAATTAACCCGCTTGACACCATAAAAAGAATACCAATAACTGCACTATATGTGTTTTTCCTCGTCATTCCTCTGTGTTTTATTTTGTTGACTATTCCAGGAGAAAGCCTTGACACGTTCCGTAACGAGTTTTTAAGAATTTATGCATCGTCAATAATGCCAAACATTCCATTTCCAAACAATAACAATCTTGATGTTCACAATGCGTTACTAATCAAAAGTGGAGTTTCTCAAGAAGTGTTGTCCCAGTTTGCAGGTTCAATAGATAAGCATGATGCCGTTTTGACTGATTTGGTTGGAAAATATGGTCTTGGCCTGAAGCTGAAAGGTCGAGATCTACGTGATGCAAATCTGAGCGGAGCACTACTGCCGCATGCTATACTTGAAGGTGCGCAACTGGTTAATGCACGACTATCGGGTGCGCATCTTGAGTGTGCAAAATTGTATGGAGTCAACTTGGTCGGCGCTGACCTTGCCAATGCACGTCTAGCGTGCGCCGATGTAATTGCAGGTGCCGGATCCGAAAGCCAAAGCATCAGATATGGCGGCGCTGCCGGGGCCAAGTTGCAAGGTGCGGACCTTCGCTATGCCCATCTAGAGGGGGCATTACTTATTGGTGCCCACCTAGAGGGCGCATTGCTCACCGGAGCCCACTTAGAAGGTGCGAACCTTGGCGGGGCCTATCTCAATGGAGCAGATCTTTCCGGGGCAAATTTGGACGGGGCTTCTCTTGATGGCTGCAAGCTCGTTGGCTTGCAGGCCGAGAAAGCTAGCTTTAGGTCGGCATCACTTCCCATAACGATCAAAGACAGCAATTTTCGTGGTGCAAATTTTAAGCCTTTTTCTGATCAGGAGTTCAAGGTTTTCGTGGCCGAAGTGTCGCAACGAGTCCCATCAGGGCGAAGAAAGCTATTTATTGAACATCTTGAAGGCAGTCGTCATAAACACATAAAATCCAACCAAAGCACCCAGTGGGAAAACTCATGTCATGAGGAAAGCTGCAACCAAAACATGTTAGACAGCTCGGCTCGTGCAAGGGGTGAAATCTTAACTGAAGTTGTCTGCTCATATCCTGAAGTTGCAGATCCAATTTCTCTATATCTTGTAAATCTGATTCAGTCACAATCTTTTGAAGACACGATAGTCAACACCAATCTCATTTCGCCCCTTCTCGAAGATGATTGTGTCGTGCAGAACATTAATCCATATTTTTTAAAGGATTTAACTAATTATGTCAACAAGTCAGAATAACATTTATCGAGCGCAGAAACCATTTAACCGCTAAAGTACACTTGATATATGTCATTAGCATCTTCAACAGCCCCTAGTCACTTGAACCTATATTGGCACGAAGGCGTCGAGAGCCATCAACCCTCCACAGGTGAAGTGTTTGAGCTTGCTATAGGTCAGGGTTGGCCGACCGGCCTCGGCCTCCTTGAGCGGAGCTGGTCGCGGAAAATTGGACAGCCTGCTAAGCTATGGTCCTCAAGCGAGGAGGACGGTTTTCGATGTCCCAGCGACGGAAGTTTTCAGCGGAGTTCAAGGCCAAAGTAGCGCTCGAGGCCCTGTCCGGCGAGTTAACCCCGAGTCAAAAACTGAGAACGGCTCCATAGCCCAACATTTCAGACCGCCTAGAAAGGTGAGGATTGCCCTCTTCACCGCTGGTAGCCACCGTCTCAAGTTTTAAATAGTCCGAAAAGCACAGGCTGGCCAGTTTTTACCTATATTTTTTAGCAGGAAAGTGCTAAAAAATACCACATGACACTTGCAGCCTTGCGGATAAACATATAATACTATACGAGCTGTCAATGATTTCTTACATCATATTCGTGGGTTCCTCAGTTTTATTTTATACAGTACATGTTCAATTAAAACAAATCTATTTTGAACATTTGTGGCCACCACTGAAAACTATCTAGCTTTAATATAAAGCATGACTCTTGTCAGTGTCGATTGAAAAGGAGCGTAGCGACCAATGGGTATTAAATTTGATAGACTAATCACTGTTGAGAATGCTGCAAAAAACATTAATGATATTTCTACCAGGTGCAGCAAAAACGCCACCTTGCCGTTGTCAATAGATTTTTCGAATGTAATATGGGCAGACCCCCAAGTCCTTTTGGTCATAGGGTGCCTGCTAAAAAAATTAAAAATAAACAAGTAGTAATTATCGTAGGAAGTATCAATAGCTCAAAGCATGATATTTTTTTAAAATTCTTAGCAACACAAGGTTTTTTTGAATATTATTCAAAAATTTCAACAAAAATTATAGAGTACTGTTCTGGGAAAGAGATAGAATACATATCAAATTCAGATAAAAATAAATTACTGCAAAAGTTGATGTCAATTACGCATACAATTGGAGTTAATTCAAGTGTATTGATACAGGCAAAAATGTTTGATTTAAGAAAAAACAAACAACAGGATTATATTTCAGAAGTTATAGAAAGTGTAATTGAGGAGGCAAAGAAAGTTTCGGAAAGTTCGGGAATGATTAAAAATACTTATGCTAAAGAAAGAATATTACAAAAAATTAGAAAAATTTTGTACGAAGCCTTTAAAAATGTTTACTCTCATGCTTATGGAAACGGTGAGAAGAACGTGGCAATATATTCTAGAATACGAATTGCACGCCCCAAAAATAAGAATGAGCGAGTTGCTTGGGATGAAATAAATACTTTTGAAACGAACCATATCCCTGCTATTTCTAATTTTGAACACGCAGAAGGTGTTAACTGGGTTGAGTTATATATCAGCGATTGTGGCAAAGGAATTAAAAGTAACACTTCTAACAGCAGAAATATCAATAATTATTTACACTCATTTTCAAGCATGCAATTAATCGATTTTATTAATAACAATTATATAAGTGCTTCCGATGCAGAAATATTAGACGACAGATCGCAAGAAGCAAGATTTATTCCTGGCGGATTAAAACAAGTTTATTCTATGCTATCGATCGATAAAGACTATGTTCGAATAGGATCAAATAATGAGTGGGCGGGCCTAGTTCACAAGTATGTTAATTCTTCAAGTCAAAAAATGAACGGACAAATCAAACAATATTCTGACAATTATTTTTGTATAGCAAACAAAGGGCATACTCCAGGATTGTCATATTGTTTTAATTTATATGTTAGAAGCGAAAAATTTTTTTTCGATAAACAAAAATGGATCAAAATTTCAGACAAATCTGGCAAAACAATACTAACACAATTAAAGTCAAATTATTATGCAAGCAATTGCAGTTCCGTTAAGTTTTACGATTATATATTTGATAATTCATGCAGTTATCCTCAGGATAATTTTGAAGGGTTGTCAGTAAATACTACGATCCTGCGTCCACCCAGGCATTTATATAAGGAGGATTTAATTTTTTGGGTTTTGGGTTTTATTAACAAAAGATCCGTAGATTTAACATGCATGAATGATTCACTGGTAATATGTGATATGTCGCCTTTCCAGGCATTGATTGCGCTTCAGCAGCTTCAACAACTATTTATTGACAATAAAAATTCTTGTAGAATTTTTTTGCTTACTCGGAACTGGCATGTCTGCTGCTTGAAAAAAGACAAAGAGGACCGTCGCTTGCTACTAGATATAGGTGCATCCAAACGCTTTTTTGATAATCAGGAGTGTTTTTCAATCGCTGAAATTGTAGCACTTAAACTTCGTTATGAAGACTCTCTCAAATTTTGGAAAGATATTGGTGAAGATTTTATTTCTGAAAAAATAACTTGGCTTGAGGGTGATAAAAAATATGTCGTTGATGGTTATATTTCGATTGAAAAAATAATGGCAAACACGTCCAAACGATATATCGCTTACAGAGCGTTGCAACGATGTCTTTATTTATTTGATTCAGTTAATATATTTTTTTCAGACAGCCTGATTAAGTCTATATACATAGAACTGAAGTCAAAAAGGTTTAGCCAGGTTGAACATGCTAAAAATGTAGTCCTTCTAGGAAGCGTAGTGGTAAGTAACAAAACAATAAAAAACACTGCGAAGAGGTTGGGGGTCAATAAATACGCTGCGTTACCTTTAATGACCCATAAATATGTGTACAATGAGAATGGATCTCAATTAACACAATCAGAAAATTTAAATGCATTGCTTTGGCTTGGGAATAAAGCTGTCGATGATAAAGTTTCAATGATTCGCATTAGAGACACTCCATTTATATCACAATTGGGAAACAAAGACATAACATTTGATCAATGCCAATGCGAGGTTGCTCGTTCGAAGAGAGATATGTATCAAGACTTTGAAATGCTAGACTGCGTACGCATTGGTCACTATGTTAATAATAAGCGACATGATTTGATTGCATTAAATACAGCAGTAGCATATATGCGCGCTGCTTTTAATAGCGATAGCATCATAGATTGGCTATATAGCGTACTTAGAAAATACTCAAAAAAAAATAAAACCTGTCTGCTCGTGTATTTCTCTCACTATGCCATCGATAGGATGGTAAGATCGTTAAAATCAAATAATAAATTCAAAGCAATTTTAGATTCTTATGTGTTATTGCCTGTTTCATTTTTTTGAAGAATCTCAAGGATTACCTCTTAGACTTACTCCTTCATCAGTTTCTAGAATAATATCTTTGCTCTCACCGTCTGCGGGTATAGACAAGGTGGCCAGGATTGTTATCTTTGATGACGACATCGTGGAGGGGAAATATGTTTACGAATTAAAATCACTCATTTTTTCCTTGGGAGACTTTGATGTTGTATCAATTTGTCTATTAGATAGAACAAGTCGAGTTGTATATCATAACAATATATCAAAAAGCAATAATCATCGCTTCTGGAAGTTTGACGTTCCACCTCTAGGGAGAGATAGTGGGTGTATTTTGTGCGAGTCTATCAAGATAGTGAATCAATTTTCTAATCAACAAAAGTATACATCATATCGCAATAGAACAAAAATATGGACAAAGATATGGGGCGCACGCGATATATATACAGATTGGGGAGAGGGTGGGCTTAATTCAGAGATGCTACCTAATAATTTCAACAACAAAGTTTCGATTGGTATTAAATATGATGGAAATGAACATAGTAAAGAAAAATTTTATATTTTCAGGACTAGTAGTTTTACATCGAGTTTGATTGAATTATCCAGAGTGCCAATGAGATTTGATGTATGTTTGTCTCGCGCAAAAAAAATAAAAAAAATGTACCCGCAACTTGCCATTGAAATACTTGCAACCCAGTATTTACTGTTTTTTGACAAGTTGTCATTCGATGAGAAATTCTACAGACTTTCGCTGATGATTGATATTGGAATTTTATTTGAATGTGATTCAAATTGTAGTGCTCTTATTGGTTTGTGCTTCGCGTTATGTGAAGGCCCCATTTCTTCTTACCTTTGGAAGAAAAAAATTTCTAAATTATTGAAGATTATAAAAATTAAAACAATTGACTTTGCTATTTCACTCTCACTTATATATGGTTTTTTAAATGAAAATGAGATGTTTCACTTGGTTCACCCCCCTGTCAATGAAATTGAGACACACAATTTTTTAATGATAGGAGTAGAAAAATCACACTACTACAATGTTAATGTGTTTTTTAACTGTGTAGGGCTTCACGGTGCCGAGCGACATCTGTCCCCTTTCTATTTGTGTTTATACAATTTAAAAGATGAAGCAACTGGAGTTGCGTTGCATTTAATTGTTCAGGTAATGCATTACGTTCAAATAATTTTAAAATGCTTAGAGGCTTTCAGCGTAAATGGCATAATGATTCACCACATTGAAAATGATTGCATTACTAGCGATATAGCTGATGTCAAAATTCAGCTAGCAACAATCAGAAAATTCATAGATTGCAAGACTGCAGATCATATGTTTTTTGAAGATTTACACCAATATTATTATGGCATGAATAATTGCTTGTCAAAAAAGTATAGGGATGCTTTCTATGTAAAGCTATGCAATAAAGAAAAAATTTTCTCAATCCTTCATCGTGTGATTTTGACCGATAGTTGCAAACAGAAGTATACGCTTCAGTATCCTGAACAACCATTCCCGACAATTATTCCTATTAACACTACTAATTGGAACGCTGATTATTATGTCTACATGGATTATTTTGCTATAACTTGCTTTCATGATATTATTTTAAACACTGGATACCGAACTGACGGGCTGTGCTTAGAACGGAATGGTACTTTTTTTCACGGTGATGTTTTGTGGGAAATTGACATGGATACTCCTGATTTTATAGCTTTCCATTTTTACAATAAGACAAGCAATTGCCGTATAAAGCTATCACCAAAATCATCTATTTGTGCAGTCGCTAGAGTTGGTGGAGAATGCAATACTTTTAGTGATTTTTCTGTATTGCCCGGTGCTATTGTTGCGCATTCTATTATCAAATTGCCGCTTTCGACATTTAAAATGGAGGCTTAGTATGCATCACTTTGTTTTAGTCATTGACGATGACAGAGATAGGGATGAAATCTATAGACATTTTTTCGAAAGTTATATGAGAAAAAATTCTGTTGTGATAACTCCTGTTTTCGTTGAAAACCCAGAAAAGCTGTATGATGAATTAATTAGTTTGCCCTTTAGCGCGATTATTTCTGATGTCATTTTAGAAAAAACAGTAGAATGGAAAAAAATTTCATTGTTTGACATGTTTCACTTTCTCAGTAAAAGACATTTTAAAATTCCAATACTTTTAGTAAGCAAAGAGTGGGATGACACTAACTTTGAAGAAGTTTCTTCTTTGTTTGAATTTGATTTTTTTTCAAATATACTGCAGTGGAAAATGTTTGAAAAAGAAAAACTGGATGAATATCTTGAAAATACTTTTACACTGGCGATAAACAAATATTTGAAAAAAAGCAACGCGTTTAGTACGCTACAGAAAATTGACAATGAAATTATAATTTTGCATCTTTCAGATTTGCATTTCGGATTTAGTGATGATCAACTCGCTGAAGACTCTTTGTTTGCGATCACTACTCTGGTTAGAACTAAATTTGGGGAAAATGCGCCACATTTTTTAGCTATAACAGGCGATATTACTGAACACGGATTACCGTCCGAGTTTACACATGCCAAGAAATGGATTCAAGAGTTGCAGTCTCTTTTGTCGAATCCATTTACTATGATAGTCCCTGGCAATCATGATTTTTGCGTGCCACTGTCTTGTGCAACAAATATAGCAATCGAGGAATCAGTTGGTAAATTTACTGCTGATATTATTAATGCTGATCTCTGTAATTATTCTGCATATCCTTTTCTCGACTTCTCATCTTCTGTCTCGGATGTTGCATTCCAGTGCAACGATGCAAACGATATGTATTGGTTTGTTGATTATTTTTTAACCAAGGGAATATTGTTTCACGGCTTTAATTCTTCATACCAAGTCAGGCCAACTGCAGTACCTGCTCCTGCTTTTTCCAAAATTGCAATAAGCAATATAGCGAGAAGCAGTTTAAAATTCAGTCGTTTGTGTTCTCATTTATTTGTAGTTGGCATGACGCATCATTGTCCATTTGCTTGTTTTACAGATGGTATGGATGAATCTTCCATGACGTCCTATGGTAAATATTATGGTATTCCTGGAACAGTTAAGTCAAACATTTTTTTGTGTGGACATAGGCATACACATGGATTCAAAACTGAAGATTTCACCGACTTCTATACCCTTGTATCAAGAGCTCCTTCCCCTCTTAAAGAGGTCGCTGGGCATACTCGAGGCTTAAACATTCTCCGTATTTATAAGAATCACTCACTCAATTTTAATGCAGTTTCTAGTTATAGGCTTTGCTTTGAGGATAGTATCCCAAGAATATTTAAACTTAAAGACTATGATTTTTAAATTACTAAGAGTGGGCGACATGCGCTGGCAAATGAGGGAGTGGTGAGGTGCGACACCATGCACGGAGAACTGCGCGGTGGGGAGGGGTAGCGGCTAGGGTTTCTTGACAATATCACCATGAAATTCATGCCGCCCTCGCGATGTAACTTTCCCCCAAGATAGAACCAGCCAAAAGTATACCAACTATTAACCAACACGCTTCTAGACGATACGGTCTTGTCTTGTTGGCTGGCAGCCAACAGAATAGAGGCTGGTAAGCCAAAATGTATAAATGATATCAATAAAATAGCCAAAGTTTGTGTCTTCGTAATCAGCAGGTCTGGAGTTCGAGTCTCCATGCTGGCTCCATACGGAAATTCAAGGGGTTAGGACGTCAAAGTCCTGGCCCCTTTTTCGTTGTTCAGCGGGTCCTGCCTGTTGGCATCGTTGGCGGAGCCGATTTGTCCGCAATCCCCCTGTCCTCATTTTTTCATGAGTTTTGGCACTTCCAGAAAATTCTTGTGCTATTCCACTGTGTTGAAATATTTTGAAAGATTTTGAACGCCGCCATGTGCCGCATTACATGTTATTTCAGTGTGTTACGTCTGATTAGCGGGAAATTTGAAATTTGCACGGGATGGAATTTCGGGCGGCCGGGGCGAAATGAACCTAGATAATGCGGCGATGAGCCGGGTTACACAGTGCGCAGACGTCTGCCGGACAAGTCATGTCATTAGGCAACTCTTCATTAGAGAGAGGTTCCGAAGGTGGCAAATTAGTTGTTGCGTTTCTTACTTGTTTCTTTTAAAGTAACAAAATGTCGGCCAACAATACGCAATTCTCCATAGCGATTCACCTCATGGCCGGGCTTGGCTATAGTAGCAGGTCTGACCTTACCTCGACTGAACTGGCATCGAGCGTTAACGCCTGTCCAAGTTTTGTCAGACGGATATTGTCAAAGCTTTCCAAGGCGGGCTTGGTTCGCACCAGCAGGGGAAAATCAGGTACCTGCCTGTTGGCGAGACCCGCAGATGGTATAACACTTCTCGATATCTATGAATCTGTCGATGCCCCGAAAGTTTTCGCGGTACACAAGTATTCAGCTCAGAGCTTCTGCCCGGTCAGTTGTGGCTTCAAGCACATGATCGAACGGATTTTAAAAAAATCACAACTCTCCTTCGAGGATACGCTCGCCAAAATAACTCTCGCAGATATCATCGAAGACATAAAATAGGGTGCATAGTTTTTTACCCTCATTTGTTTCTTTAATAGTAACAAGCCAAGTCGCCATTGATGCATAAACTTGATTTGGTAACTGGCAAAGGGGAAAATGTCATATCCAAAATACTGGATGGAAAGTAGTGATAATCACTGGTGGAACCAGCCGTATCGGCCTTGCCCCGTCAAACGTTGCCACTGGTTTGTGGGTAGTATTAACAGCAAAATGGTACTCAGTGTACATTCGAATTATCCTTTATCAAAGTTATACCTTCTGAGGATAGAGGGGTGTGTATTAAATAAGCTTTCCAACTTCCTCTTCTTTTTGGAAATATTTCAACAGCAATTGCACACAAGGAGAAGTGATGACAGAAACCATGAGACGTTGGGAGATGGACGGTATAGGTCGAGACCGGCTAGAATTGAGGGAGGTTCCTGTTCCAAAGCCAAGGTGGGGAGAGATATTAGTGAATGTGGCGGCTGTCTCACTCAATCACCGCGACAAAATGGTGATCGAGAGTGGCCGTGGTCTGCCGATTGCTTTTCCCTTCACACCCGGTTCCGATCTCGCGGGAAGGGTTGTAGCGGTCGGCGAAGGCGTTACCCGTTTCAATACTGGTAACGACGTCATCTCCACCTTTACGCCCGGCTGGATCGACGGCACCCGGCGCGGTGATGCCCGCTCGCCATCCTATCGGACCCTTGGGGGGTACTATCCAGGTGTGCTGGCGGACTACGTGGCATTCCCGGAAGACTGGTTCGTCCGGATGCCGACAACGCTGGGCCATGCGGAAGCCAGCACATTACCCTGCGCCGGGATTACCGCTTGGTTCGCGCTCGTCGAGCGCGGTCGGGTACATGCCGGTGAAACTGTGTTGGTCGAGGGTACGGGCGGTGTCGCGCTGTTCGGCATCCAGATCGCCAAAATGCATGGGGCCGAGGTGATTGTATCCGGCAGTGTCGGCAAGCTGGCACGCGCCAAAGCCTTGGGTGCCGACCACGGCATCGATCGCAAGCAGGAAGATGTGGTCGAGGCGGTTCTCCGGATCACCGGAGATCATGGTGCCGATCACGTCCTCGAGCTGATTGGCGGACCACATCTCGGCGAGGCTGTGAAGATGGCGGCTGTCGGCGGGCGCATCTATCAGATTGGCGCTCTGGAGGGCTTCGAGCTGTCGGCTTCGGCCATGCCATTGATGCTCAAGGACGTAACTGTACAAGGCATTGGCACTGGCCATCGCCGTGCTCTGGAAGACCTCGTGCGCGCCGTTGACCGGACAGGAATGAAGCCTGTCATCGACACGCGCTATCAACTCGCCGATCTATCTGCAGCACTGGATCATCTCGACCGTGGTGCTTTCGGCAAGATTGTTATTGAGATGGCGTGAGGGCATCGTGGCGCGACCGTTAGCTGCCCCTTGGATTGGCTGCCACATGTCACGGTTTTCATATGTTTTGGTGATGACACGGTATCCACTCCAGGGGGCAACTGCCATCACATGTGATCCAATAGCTCCTATGAGGGGGCTAGGGAGCGTATCTGCCAACGGACTTTGATTGGTATGACACGGCGGCATGCTAGCTCCAATGACTTCAAGTGGTTAGGACGTAAAAGTCCTGGCCCCTTTTTCGTTTATCAGATGCCCCTGCCTGTTGGCACAGTTGGCGGACCCGATTTATCCGCGATCTCCCTCCCTATTTTCCCATGAGTTTTGGCACTGCCAGAATATTCTTGTGCTATTTCAGTGTGTTGAAATATTTTAAACGATTTTGAACGCCGATTTCGTGTGGATCGTATTTGATTTCAGCATGTTGTGCCTAATATGTGGGAGTTTTGAAATTTTGAACGCGGTGGGATTTCGGACGGCTGGGACGAAATGAACCGAGATAATGCGGCGATGAGCCGGGTTACACAATGCGCAGATGTCTGCGCGTGTGGTGGCCTTTTGACGGACCTAGCCTCTAGATGTATATGAAACCAAAAGAAGCGTCCCCGCAGACGCTAGAGCCGGTTAGGTGGCACACCCCGACTTGAATCGTAGGATCAATCTGGACCGGTGTAGAGGATTTTCTGGATGATGACCGCTTTTCATGCTGACGACCCGCAAGAGCGGATGAAAGACATCAGAGTGCTGATTGCCGATGACTCCGCCGTTATGCTGCATGTCCTCAAACGAATCCTGTACAAGGTAGGCATCAAGGACGTCTTGACCGCCGCCAATGGCGAACAGGCCTGGGAATTGCTCGAAAGCGGGGAAAAGACCGATCTGGTGTTCGCGGACCTGAAAATGCCGAAGCTGTCCGGAATAAAGCTGCTGGACAGGGTGCGGGCCTCGGCGAGCCTGGGCGACCTGCCGGTGGTCATCATCAGCAGCGAGGCCGATACGTCGAGCATCCTCGAAGCCGGCAAGCATGGTGCCACGGCCTACGTGGTGAAGCCCTTTTCCGTGGAGAATATTTCTTGCGTGATCAGGAAAGTCGTTGCGCAGGAGCATTCCTTCGATCCATCCGCCGCCAAGAAGTGGTAGGTGCGGCAAGGTTCCAACGGCCTGGGCATTGATTCTTGGGGCCTCGGTCCCCGACATACCTGTTTTGATCAACCAGCCAAAGCCTGCGGAAAGACCGTGCTCACAGGGGCATGGCTTGGCTCTCTTGCTTTTCGCTGTCGCTCATAAACATCCGCAGCCTGTCTTCGACCAGGAGAATCTCGTCCTTAAGATGAAGCAGGTCCTCATGAATGTCGTCCCTGCCGCAGACCAGCTTTTTTTCAAGCCTCTCAGCCAGCAAGCTAATGCGCTCCGCGCCGATCTGCAGGGAATTTCCTTTGAGGGAATGGATGAAAAGCGGCAGGCTTATGAGGTCGGGCAGGTGGCTGAGGTAGAGGATGCCAAACCGCTCGGCGTTGAACGTCTCCAAAAAGCCCTTGCAGATATCCAGATACAATTCCTTATCCGCGCCGAGCTTCCGCAGGGCGGATTCCACGTTTACAATCGCCCGATCATGGGGGTGGACGAGCGTCTTGGTGATCCCGTCGGTTGTCTCTTCCCCGTCGTGTGCAGGACAGTCCGGAGCCGAATTCCGGCCGAACGATTGCAGTATCCTGAAGAGGACTTCCTGATCCAGGGGCTTGGTGATGAAATCGTTCATCCCCTGTTGCAGGCACTGGTCCTTGATCGTGTTCAGCGAATAGGCCGTCATGGCAACGATATGGGTGTCCTGGTTTAGGGGCGCTGCTTTTCCGGTCCGGATGATCCTGGTCACTTCCAGTCCGTTGATATCCGGCATCTCAATGTCGAGAAAGATGATGTCGAAGATGGCGATCGTGAGGATTTCCAGAGCCTCCTTGCCCCCCTTGGCCAGCACCGGTTCCTGGTTGAGCAGCGAAAAGACCTTTTGGGCCACGCGCAGATTCATCTCATTATCGTCAACGACCAGAATAGTGAGTCGGTCCAGGGGCATGTAAGGGAAAGATCTTGCTGCCCCAGGCTGGGCCACAAGGTCGGCATTTCCTGGTGGCAACGACAAGACAAAGGTGAATTCACTACCAACGCCCGGCCGGCTCGAAATCGCAATCCTTCCTCCCATGAGTGTTGCCAACTGCTTGCAGATGGACAGGCCAAGACCAGTGCCGCCGAATTTACGGGTGGTGGAATTGTCGGACTGGACAAAGGGCTCGAAAATCCGTTGAAGCGCTTCCTCATTGATGCCGATGCCGGTGTCCTTGACGGAAATCGTGACGTCGTAGACATCGTTTGGCGCGTCCCACGCAGTGGCGACGACGATCCGAACCTCGCCGAACTGCGTGAACTTCAAGGCGTTGTTGGCCAGGTTGAAAAGAACCTGACGGATCCGTGCGGGGTCGCCTTTGACGGCGACGTCCGTCCTCCCCTCGTACTCCACCTGAAAGATCAGTTTTTTCTTGTTGGCCTGGGGGAGCAGGATTTTGACCGTGGAATCGATCAGTTGTTTGAGGTTGAAATCGATGTGCTCGAAGGTGAGCTGTCCGGCCTCGATCTTGGAAAGGTCGAGCAGATCGTTGACGATGGTCAGGAGATGGCTGGAGGATTCCTTGATGACGGTAAGACACTCGACCTGATCGCTGTTGAGGGGGGTGCTGAGCAAATAATCGTTCATGCCCTTGATAGAATTCATGGGCGTGCGGATTTCGTGGGTGACCTTGGCCAGGAATTCCGTTTTGGTCTTGTTTGCCTCCTCGGCCACCTCCTTGGCGTTTTTCAGCTCCTTTTGCACCTGTTCGTTTTCATGGACTTTTTGCCGCAGTTCATTGGTCCGTTCCAAGACGATCCGTTCAAGGTTGGTCTTGTAGTTGTTGATTTCGGCGATGTAGGAGTTGATGTGGCTGGCCAGGGTGTTGATCTCGTCATCACCCGAGATGACAATGCCGTTCGGACCGCCGCTGTCCTTGGGGTCGCTGTTGATCCTGTTGATCTGTTCCTTGATGCTGATGATCCTGCTTAAAATCCGTCGTTCGACCAGAAAGAGAATGGAACCGATGAGTATGGCCCCGCCGATAGCCAGAAGGATCGAAGAGTGCATGGTGACTGCCGCGCCCCGGTGCACGATGTCCTTGTCTCCGAAGACCGTGAGGCGCAGCGACTTGTCGCCGGAAATGTCCTCGACCAGCATGACACCTGCCAAATTGTCCTCATCTTTGTCGTAGAAATCGATAGTGTTTCCGTCGATAGCAGTAGAGATGGTCCTGGCCCAGGAATGCATGTCGTCGGGAAGGGGTTTGTCTTCTCCTTGCAGATTGAATTTGAGGCGTACCTTCTCGGAAACCTTCGTCAGCATGGCGTCCGTGAGCTGTCTCCCCATGAGCAGGGTACCCTGCTTGGGACCTTTGGCCTCGCTGTCCAGGATGGGACAACTGGCAACGATCATCAGCTGGTGCGGCAGGTTGGCGATGCCATGAATCCGATTATCCTTGGTGGAGTCGGTCAGGATGGAGGTCTTATTGAAGACGAGGTCCTTGATTTCCTGCGGCATATCCGGGGTGTAGGTCTCATGATCGGTTGCGTTGCGCGCCCAGACGATCTTGCCCCTGTTGTCGATGAACATGATGAAGGACAGGCGGAGCGAATCGAGGGTTCTATCGTTAAGGTTTGATTTAACGAAATTTTTCATCTTTCCCTGCATGAACAAGGCGCTGTCGTCCCAGATGGCCCAGTCCACGACGATCTCATCGAGTTTGTGGACTTCTTCATCGAGAGCATTGCTCATACGGATCACGTCGTTGGCCAACGCGTTGTTTTCAAACTCCGAGAAGGTTCTATTGAGCAGATAACTGTTTAAGAGGGTGTAAAAGGAAAGCAAAAGGATCGTTCCCAGGCAGATGCCCAGCAACGTAAATTTGCGGATTGAAATGCGTTTCATCCCCTGTGTGCCTTGATACTGATTCAGTGGCGTATAGCCTCGTTCCGGATTGGAAAGAGCCGGACTGACGGTCAAAACCCGGCCCCGTATCGTCACACTTGCAAGAGTGCGTCAGGCCAATGCGGCATTTTCCCCTAAACCCTGCGGTCGGTCAATCGTCACCGGTTATGCAGCGAAATCGCCTGGCCCCACACAGGAGGCCGAAAGCTCGGGAAGGGCTTTGTGCTTGTCGCTCAGAAATTATCATGCCATTTTAGCATGTTTGATGTTTTAAATGATTTTGAAAGCCGGTATGCGACATGTTTCGCGTAATTTCAGTATGTTACGTTGAATTGCTAGGGAACTTGAAATGTTGAATGCGGTTGGATTTTGGGCTGCCGGGAAGAAATGAACCGAGAGAATGCGGCGGTGAGCCGGGTTACACCAGGCGCAGACGTCTGCGTGTTTGGGAGGGGAGAGATAAAGAGGAGTCATTTGGGGGTTCGCTGGGGATATTTACAGTGTTAGAAGATCATCGGGAGTCGGCTGCGACCATAGTGCAGGTAGTATACGACTTTTCCTTGCATTTTCTTCTGAGTTTGTGACAAAATTGTTTTAAGCGGGTAGAGGATGAAAACCGTGATACGCGTGAGCTTTGGGGTAAGATTTCTGTACACTCGACCAAGAAATGTGGACTATCCCGCTCAAAAATCGAGTGGAAGTCGCAACCGCAGAGCAAACCCTAATACTAAGAAGATAAGCCATGATACCCAGCGACAAAAAATATAAGAGTCCAGACTTCAGACGTCTCTTTGAAGGAAGCCCCCATCCGTATCTTGTATTGCTCCCGGATGCCGTCTTTACCATTGTCGCTGTGAATGATCGATATTTGGCAGCCACCGCCACCCGCCGTCCCGACATCCTCGGCTGTGGTCTTTTTGAAGTTTTCCCTGACAACCCCAATGAAAATTCCAGCAGCAGCGTCAACGATCTCAGGATTTCACTGGATCGTGTTATACATGATAAAGTACAAGATATAATGGGTATTCAAAAATACGATATTCCAATCGCTGGTGCACAAGGTGCTTTCGAAGTGAAGTACTGGAGTCCGGTGAACACTCCTGTATTCGACGAAGATGGTGACGTTGCATATATCATTCATCATGTCGAAGACATCACTGAGTTCATGCTCGCCCGAGAAAATTCCGCGACAGAAAATACGCATATTAAAGATCGAGCGGATAGAATGGAAGCCGAAGTGGCAAGGAGGGCGAGTGAAGTCAAGATTGCCAATCGTCGACTGAAAGCGATGATGGAGGATCTTGAGCAACGCGAGGCCGAACTTGCGCGTTTAAACGAGCAATTGAAATCCCTGGACCGTGCGAAGACCGTTTTTTTTGACAACATAAGTCACGAATTCCGCACACCGCTGACCTTGCTCCTTGGTCCTTTGGCGGATGCACTCTCAGAAACAGGGCTCGCCCCGACCCAGCGAGCCCGGCTCGAGATCGCCCACCGAAACAGCTTACGCCTGCTTAAGTTGGTCAATTCGCTCCTTACTTTCGCACGCATCGAAGCCGGACGCGCGCAAGCCGTTTCCGAACCAACCGACTTGGCCAATTTGACGACATACCTCGTGAGTAACTTCCACTCCGCCTGTGAACATGCGGGATTGGAATTGCACATTGACTGTCCGCCACTCCCTGAACCGGTCTACGTTGATCGTGACATGTGGGAAAAAATCGTTCTCAATCTGCTTTCCAATGCTTTTAAGTTCACTCTTCACGGGGGGATAACAGTTACTCTCAAGCAGTCCAACGAGACCGTGGAACTGGCGGTGCATGACACGGGGGTCGGGATTCCTGCCGGAGACTTACCACATGTTTTTGAACGATTCTACCGCGTCAAAGGGGTCGAAGGGCGGACGTACGAGGGCTCTGGCATAGGCCTTGCGCTCACCCGTGAACTTGTTGGGCTCAATGGCGGGAAAATCTGGGTTGCGAGCGAGCGGGGCAAAGGAAGTGTGTTTCGCGTGAGCCTTCCTTGCGGCACAAACCATTTGCCTGCTGATCAGATAAAGGCGGGGGCGCCGGCCACTCCTGCTGTCGCCGCAGAACTTGGTGTTGAAGAGTCCTGGCAGTGGCTAACCATGGGAGCGACTGTTGCACCAGACAAGGATGATCTTTCCCCTTTCGGACCAACGATCTTTAAAGAGTCTGTGTCGAATCCAACGCAAGGGAATGCAAAAAGTCTCCGGCCACGCATCATTTGGGCCGACGATAATGCCGACATGCGTGCATACGTGAAACGGATGCTTAGTGACGACTATGCAGTGGAAACAGTCGCAAATGGCGAAGAGGCACTTGCTGCCGCGCGTCGGGAGCCGCCTGACCTTGTTCTTTCGGACGTGATGATGCCGCGCTTGGACGGCTTCGGGCTGCTTAAAGCGTTACGCGACGACACACGGCTCCGGGCAGTTCCCATGATCCTCCTGTCTGCCCGGGCCGGCGAAGAGGCTCGCATCGAAGGTCTGGCTACCGGTGCCGATGACTATCTCGTCAAACCCTTTTCCGGGAAAGAGCTTCTTGCCAAGATCGGATCCACTTTGCGCATGGCTGATCTGCGCCAGGAGGTTGCCCAGCGGGAGGCATCGCTCGAAGCTATGCGCTTGGCTCGTGACGAACTTCAGTCGTTGGCCATGGAACAGCAAGAGCTGAATACATGTCTCCAGCAGGAGATCGTCCAGCGACGCGCCGTTGAAGCGCAGCTCCTCATGGCCAAAGAAGGAGCTGAGAGTGCAAATAGATCTAAGTCTGAATTTCTTGCAAATATGAGCCATGAAATTCGCACGCCACTCAATGGCATAATGGGCATGCTTCAGTTACTGGAGATCACATCACAATCTGAAGAGCAAAAGGAATATATACAAGCTGCGGTCAAGTCATCGAAGCGGTTGACGCGTCTGCTTAGTGATATACTTGATGTCTCCAGGATTGAAGCGGGAAAACTGCAAATAGTCGAATCAGAATTCGATATGAACGCGATAAGTGAGTCGATAAATGATCTGTTTGCGTCGGAAGCCAAGGGAAAAGGGCTCCTTTTGGAATTCAATCAGGGGAAGGATATCCCGTCTCCATTGGTTGGAGACGAAGTGCGTTTGCGTCAAATATTATTCAATCTTGTCGGAAATGCCATTAAATTCACGAATAAGGGCACTGTTCAAGTCGGAATAACGTTATTGCCAAATTCTGTTTGGCCAGTGGTCCGAATATTGATCGCAGTGAGCGATACCGGTATTGGCATATCAAATGAGCAATTCAAAAGTGTCTTCGAACCTTTTACACAGGTTGAGAACTTATACACGAGACGTTATCAAGGGGCAGGGCTTGGTCTCTCTATTGTTCGAAGACTTGTCGAGTTGTTGGATGGCAATGTCACAGTTGACAGCACGGTTGGAATCGGCACGACCTTTTATGTTTCCTTGCCATTTAAAGTTCCAGAGAGAGCCTTGAGATTGATTGGACGCGAAATGCACAGTCTCATGCCAAAAAAAGTCGAGGCCGTTCGCATACTGTACGCGGAAGATGACCCTGTAAATTCGTTGGCCGGTAAACGGTTTCTCGAAAAACTAGGCTACGTTGTAATAACTGCCATAGATGGACGGGGAGTCCTCCAGCTTCTGTCGGAGCAGGAGTTCGATCTGGTCCTCATGGACATCCAAATGCCGGTTATGGATGGTGTCGAGACAACCAGGGCGATCAGAGGCGCAACATCGCTTGGCGAAAAATCTCAAATCCCAATTATTGCCATAACAGCGTATGCGATGATCGGAGACAAAGAGACTTTTCTGGCGGCTGGGATAAATGATTACATTTCCAAACCAGTCAACCTGGCGGACCTGGAGGAAGTCCTCAATCGGGTGATTGGCCCAAAACTGGGCAGCGACAAACAAGAGGCAATCCCCCCCTTCCCCGTTTCCCCATGAGTTTGGGCACGGTCATGGTATTTTTCTGCTCTTATTGAAACAGGTGTTGCTGCATCGTCCGCCACTGCGGTTCGGAAACATTCTCTTTCTACAGGCAGAAATAAAAGACTCTATCGTTGGCTATAAGAGACGATCCGGACAATTTTAGGGGAGAGTTACACCGGCAGGTGGTGGACAGGCTCTTGGCCTCGGTCGACAGCGGCCAGCCCCTGGTGTTCGGGCGTGTCCACTGGAAACGCCGCCAGTGGCTCCGGGACGCATCGGCGTGGACACCGGCGCAGGATGGCGGGGTGGCGTCGACGTGGTGTTGGAATTGCCGACGCTGCGGCTTCGCCACGCCTGGGGGCGAACGGAGAACTTCTCAGGCCCGGCCGGATTCTTGTACGTCCAACCGCTCCAGGCCGTAGTCCCCGGAGAGGAACGCCCGGGCCACGCGGCCGGGCATGGCGTCATCAAGCATCATGGCGTCAAGGAGCCGACTAAAGCCCAGAAACCGGCCCAGCATCACCAGCTTGGCCCGGATCGTTTCCCGAGAGCCTTCCGACAGCACAGCCGTGACCATGTCCCCTTGCCGGGTGGTGAAAAACTCCTCTTCCCGCATGACCGTCTCCACGAACACGGCCCGGCGTTCGCGCTGGACCCGGGCCGTGCCGCCGCCTTTGAACCGAAACCGCAGGGAATTTTCCCGGCGATTGGCCCCGCACACCGCGTCAATCATGACGAAATGGTAGTCCACGCGGGCGTTTAGGTTGAGATAATCCCTGGCCGCCAAGGCGTAGTTGGGATTACCCACCGGCCGCTCGCTGCGCGCATCCAGAAAGGACCGCGAAACCAGACCGCTCACGCCGGCAAGAGGCGGAGCCTTGCCCCAGCGAAGATTCGGGGTGGCCATGCCCTGGAGCAAGGCCAGGAGCGGTTCGCACAAGATGGCCTCAGGGCCAATGACGCCGCCGCTGCCGGCCGCCACACCCCCGCCCAGATCGATGATGAGAAAGGACAGCCCCTGATCGTCACGCAACCGCCGCACCAGGGAAAACGTCTCTTCGGCGATGGCGTCGCCGGCTTCAAACAGGGCGATGACCGCCTTTTCATGGGTATAACGCACCAGATCATGCAGGCTTTGGCATTCCAGGATGGAAAAGGTGGGACCGTAGGCGTCGGTAAGGTTGAGGGGCAGGGTCAATTCGCGAACCGCCGCAGTCGCGTCGTCGCTGCGGGCCGGCCGGCGCACCGCCGGTTTCGGGGCGTCCTGCCAGACGTGCGGATCAGCGGCCAGCACCAGCCCCCGGTCGGCGTCGGCCAGGACCCAGTCGCCGGGAGTCAGGCCCGTGGTGGCCGTGCCGAGGCCGATAAGCATGGGAATGCCCAGCTCCCGGGCCACGCCGGCCAGATGATCCAGCGGATTGCCCATATCGACCAGCAGGGCGGACGTTTCCGGCACAAGGGAGGCCGCGTCCACCAGGCTCTGGTGCAGGGCCAACACCACCGGCCGGGGAGCGGCGGCCGCCAAATCCAGTTCCCGGCGGGAGCGGACCACGACCAGACGGCCGACGGCCTTGCCCGGTGAGACGCCGACGCCGCCTTCCAGCAACACCTGTCCCGGGGTGCGTCCGGCCTCGCTCCCCCGTGGCCCGGCTGGGACCGGGCGGGCCAGTCTGGCCGGGCGGGCCTGAAGAATGAAGATCCGGCCGCCCTGGTCAATGGCCCATTCGATGTCCTGGGGACAGCCGGCCAGGGCTTCGATGCGAAGGGCGTGGTCACGAAGCGCCGCAATCTCGCCGGGAGCCAACAGCGGGGCCAGACGCAGCCCTTCGGGCATTGCTTCCAGACGCAGGCCGCCGTCTTCGGCCACAACCTCCTGCATGGACTTTTGCGCAATCGCGGCCGGGGCGGCCGCCACATCCTCGGCGTGCCGGGCGCGGCTGGGACGGTAGACATCGGCCGGGGCGCGCCCGGACACGGCCAGCGTGCCCAGCCCCGGCACGGCGGTCAGCAACATGCGGCCGCTTTCCGGGGCCATGGGGTCCACGGAAAAGAGCACCCCGGCGGTGCGGGCCGCGACCATCTTCTGGATGAGCACCGCCATGTCCACGGACTCCCGGGCCAGCCCCGCCCTGGCCCGGTAGGCGAGAACCCGGGCCGAGAAGGCGCTGGCCAGGACCGTGACGAAGGCCCGGGTAAAAGCCTCGAACGTACGCACCCCGAGGACGCTGGAATACTGCCCGGCAAAGGAATGTTCCGCCCCATCCTCGGAGGAGGCGCTGCTGCGAACGGAGACGGCAAGCGGGCGGCCGCCCGCCAGGAAGTCCCAGGCAGCGCGCAGTTCCCGGCCAAACGCCTGGGTCGGCGTCGAAGCGACGATCATGGCCTGGGCGGTTTCGGCCAGTGCGCCGTGGTCGGCGTCTTTGGCGGCGGCTTGGCGCAGCACGGCTTTGAGGCGGTCCTCCAGCCCGGCCTGGCGCAGGTATTCCCGGCAGGCCCGGCGGGTGAGGCTGACCCCGTCCGGCACAGGCAGTCCGGCCCGAAGAAGCGTTCCCAGGGGCTGGGCCTTGCCGCCGGCCTGCTCGCGCAGTTCCGGGGTGACGTCGCCAAGGGGCAGCCACAGCCGGCGCGGGGCGCGGCTTTGGCGGTCCAGAGCCGCTTCAAGCCGGCGTTCCAGCGAGGCAAGGCGAGGGTACAGCCCGGCATGGCCGTTGCCGGTCAGGCGGTTCAGCCCGTCGGCCAGTTCCAGGATGATTTCGCGCAACTCCCGCACGGCTTCGCCAAGCCTTGCCGGTTCGTTGTCACGCAGCAGCCGGTCCACCTCGGCGAGCAGTTCCAGGGCGCGCTCATTATGGGCCAAAAGGACCCGGAAGATATGGTAACGGGCCTTGATCCAGTCAAGCGCCACCTGGTTTCGCCGCTCTCGGCGCCGACGCCAGGGCGCGGCCAGCCAGTGAAGCAATCCCGGGGTCATGCGTCCTCCGGTGTGGCGGCGTTTGGCGGCACGAGACCGCACAGTTTAAGAAACTGCCGGGCGAAACGGGCCACGTCGTCCTCGTCGGCCAGCTCCACGTCGAGCTGGCGGGTGTAGGCAGCCAGCGCCCCCAGGAAACGCAGCACGGCAAGGGCCTCGCCCGTCTCCAGGAGCTTTCGCTTGCCGACCACCAGATCACCCTGGCGGGTGGCGCGAAAGCCCAGCCGCTCGAGCACGGTCAGGAGCAGGGCGGCCCGACGGGCGCGGCGGTCGCCGTCGGCAAAGCCGCCGGCAAAGCGGAAATAGATGAAATTGTGCTCCGGCCGGTCCGAGACCACCGCATCCACCACGCTGAAATGGTAGCCCAGGCGCAGGGTGATGTTGGCGTAATCGCCGGCGGCCAGGGCCAGATTGGCCCCAGCCGCTTCGGGTGCGGCGGCCAGGGCCCGGGAGGTCCGGGCCATCCCGGCCATGACGTCGCCCAGGCCGAGGTGGGCCGGTCCCGGACGCTGCACGTCGCGCCGCAGCAACCCCTCCAAAAAGGCTTTGAGGGGCAGGCTCGTCACCTCGGAAAGGCCCACGGTGTCGCCGGCACCGGCCAGGCCCCCGCCCACATCCACGATGCCCAGTTCAAACGGCGAATCCTCGCGCAGTCGCCGGGGTGCCCCCAGGCTGCGGCGTCCCGAGACGTCGATGGCCAACAGCAAGCCCACGGCTTTTTCGTGGGCAAAATGCAAAATGTCATGGCAGGTCCGGCAGTGGGCCGGGTCGAAATCCCTGGCTGCGGGGTCCACCAGATTGAGCGGGCGGATATGGCGCAACAGCCGCCGCAGGACCAGATATTCCGGCTCCGATCCCGGGGACGCACCCTGCATGGCGGCTTGCCGCAGGAGGCTTTCCACCACGCCCCGGTACACGGCGGTCTGCTCGGCATCCACCGTGACCATGGTCCCGACGGCCAGGGCCGCGGCCCCGGCCAAGCCAAAAATGGCCGGCACCCGGTTTTCCCGGGCAACTGTCGCCAGATGGCTGGCCGGGGTCCCCACCTCGGCCAAGAGCGCCCCGAGCCGGGGAACAATCCGCGACAACGCGGGACTGGCGGCCCTGGCCACGCCCACACAGCCCAGGGGCACGGCGTCCGCCGGAGTGTCGTCGTCAAGCAGGACCACCGGCCCGGCTCCGACCCCGCCGCAGGCGATCTGGCCGCCAGACAGGAGCAGATCGGCCGCGTCGGGCATGCTGTCCGCCGCGTCCGGTCCCTCCGACCATTCGGGATAGGCCGTCTCGGCCGGCTCCAGACCGGTCAGCCGGAAACCGCCGTCGGCAGCCAGCACCCAGGACAGCAGGCACGGTCCGCCCAGGGCGCGTTCGGCGGCCAACCCCAGTTCGGCCAGCGCCGCGCCCTGCTGCGGCGTGATAAAGCCTGAACCGCGCAGGGAGTGGCCCCGCGACGGGGTGAGCGGGCGCCCGCCCGGCAGGACGCTGTCTAGCGGCTTGACCGCCAGCCGGGTGCGCAGCGGGGCATGGGGTGCCAAGCGGGAAAACCAGCAGCGGTCGGCCGGGTCGGGCAGGGCGAGGGGCGCGGCAGGGGAAGCGGCCATGGACCGGGCCACGGCCAGCATGGCCGGCGGCAGAGTCGGATCGTGGGCCAGGGTTTGCAGCGTACCGGCGAGTACGCCGGTGAGAAGCGGGCGCAGACACACGGCCACAGCGCCTCCCCCGGCACCGTTCCGGGCAAACCCGGCCACAGCCTGTCCGGCCGCCAGGGCCGAGTCGGCAAAGGCCGTGGCCAGAATTTTTCCGGCTCCGTCGGTGCCGGCGGCCACCAGGGTCAGCTCCAGGGGCCGGGGACCACCCAGGCGCGCATACAGCGCCGTAACGCCGGCCTCCACGTCGCCCAGGACTTCCTCCCGGTGCTCGCCGGCCAAATCGGCCATGCCCGTGACCGTGACTGCCAACCCGTCCGGGGCAGGCAGTCCCATGCCCCGGCCAAGCACAGCTAGCCCGACGCTGGCCAGCCCCACCAGCGGCTCCAGCTCCCAGCCGATCTCGGCAAAGGGCAGCACCCGGCGTGCGGCCAGCGGTCCCATGCCCCCGGCCAGAATGTCTTCCAGGGCGTCCTTGACGGTCAGGTAGGCGTCGTAAAGCCCGACATAGGCTTCATCGGCCATACCGTTTAAATGGTAGGCGCTCAGGTGGGTCAGGCGGCAGACCTCGCGCACGGCGCTTTCGAGGTAGGCCGTATCGAAGACGTATTCGCCGCCAAGCGCCCGGTCCATCCGGGCCATGCCTTCCAGGGCGGCGGTATTTGCGGCCAGAATGCGCTTGAAGGTGCGAAACAAAAAACGGGCGGAACCCGGCCCCATGGCGGCATTTTCCTGCTTCTCCCGGGCGCTTGGCGGCATGGCGGCTAGGGGACGAGTCCCCGCTCCTTTTCGATGCGGCGCACCCCGTCGAGAATCTTGGTCAGCTTAAACGGCTTGGCCACGAAGTCGAACACCCCCTTGCGGAAGGATTCGCGCGCGGTTTCCAGGGTGGCGAAGCCGGTGATGACGATGACGTCGGTGTCCGGGTAGAGGGCCTTGACTTTGCCCAGGAAGGCCAGGCCGTCGAGGCCCTGCATCTTGAGGTCGGTGATGACCACATCGAAGCGGCGCTCCTCCACCCGGGCCAACGCCTCGGCCGGCCGGGTAAAGGCCTCCACCTCGTAGCCGGCTTTCTGGAAAAAGGGCTTCAGGCGTTTGCAGACGATAGGCTCGTCGTCCAGGACCAGGATGCTGGTCCGGCGACGCCTGGGCGAGGGGTCCGGGCCGGGGGCCGCACCGTCGAGGGTACCCGGAGTATCGGAAGTGTCTGGGGTGTCTGGGATCACTCGCGCGTCTCCTTCACAGCGGCAAGGCGGTTGAAAAAGGTCTCAAGATGGCGTTGCCCGGCTCCGTCGGAGTCGAGCCTGGCGTCCAACTGGCGGGTGTAGCCGATCAGCCCGCCGAGCATGAACATCTTGTCCAGCATGGACCGGGTGGGGTGTTTTTTCACCCGCCCCGTGACCATGTCCCCCTTGATCTCCACCACAAAGTCGAAATGCTCCAGCACGGCGGCCACCAGACTGGCCCGGCGCGACCGGCGGGTCAGATCCGTCACTCCGCCCATGAACCGGAAAAAGATGACGTTGTCATTGATCGAGCCGCCAAGATACGCGTCCACTACCGTGAAATGGTAGCCCAGGCGCAGATGCAGGTTGAGGTATTCCTTGGAAATAACGGCCAGATTGCGCCCCAGGCGGGCGGGATCGGCCATGTCCGCCCCGAAGGTGCGGGTGAGGCTTGACATGAAGCTGCCCATGTCCACCCCCACGGGGTTGGTCTCCCACATGCCGGTACTATTCATGCCTTCCAGGATGGCCTTCAGGGGGCGGCAGCGGAGGTCTTTTTCATCGGCTGCGGGACCGGCTGCCGGGTCCAGCCCGCCTTCAATATCAATGACAGTGAGGCCCAAAGGGAGCTTGGTCGCAAGCTTTCGCGGCGCGCCCTTGGTGATCTCCTGGTGGGTTTCGGCCAGGGTGATGAGCTTGTCCACGGCCCGCTGGTGCACGTAGCGGGCGATGTCGTGGAAGGTTTTGCAGTTTTCCGGCCGAAAGGCCTCGGATTTGGGGTCGAGCAGGGTCAGCGGGCTGACGTGGCGCAGGACGCGTTTGAGGGTCCGGTATTCCCAGGATTCCTCAAAGACGTCTTCTCGCACCAATTCGTTGCGGCACAGTGCTTCCACCACGCCCTCGTAGACAATGACGTGGTCGGCGTCGAGGGTGATCTCCTGGCCTTGGCGCAGGGTCCGGGTGGCCGGGCCTGCGCCCACCAGGGTCGGGACGCGCAGCTCGCGGGCGATGGTGGCCATGTGCCCGGTGGCTGAACCGACGTCGGTGATGATGCCCCGGCACTTGGGCATGACCTTGGCAAAACGCGGCGAGGAATGCCGGGCCACCAGGATGGCGCCGTAGGGAAAATCCGACAGGTCCTCCCCTTCGCCGACCAGATGGACCGGACCGGAGGCAACGCCGCCCATGGCGGTGATGCCCTTGCCGGACAGGAGCACCGGCACGTCCCGGGCCGCTTCGGCCACATCCGGACGCAGGGAGCAGGCCCGTGGCCGGATGGACAGGGGACGGGCCTGCAGGATCACCAGTTCGCCCGGGGCGGTGATGGCCCATTCCACGTCCAGCGGACGTTTGAAAAACCGCTCCAGGTTCATGGCCGTGCGGGCCAGCCGGTCGAGCTGGCCGCCGGTCAGACACGGCACGTCGCGAGCCTCGGGGGCAACGTCCAGGGTGCGGGTGCCCCCGGCCGGGTCCAGACACAGCTTGCTGCTTTTGGTGGCAATATCCGAAGAGAAACGGGTATGCGGCGGATCGCGGTCCAAAAGAAAGGTATCGGTTTCGGCGGTGCCGTCAACGATGGGCTTGCCCAGGCCCCAGGCGGCGCTGACCACCATGGCCTGGTCCTGTTCGCCAAGCGGGGCGTAGGTGTAAAGGCCTCCGCTGACGGCGGCGTCCACCATGCGCATGACGCCCACGGCCATGGCCGGTTCCTCGCCGCACTGGTCGCGGTGGAGGCGATAGCGCAGGGCTTCCTCGCAAAAAAGGCTGGCCAGCACCTGCTGATAGGCGGCCAGGATGTCGCCTGCCGCAACGCCGAGCACACTTTCGTACATGCCGGCAAAGCTCGCTTCGCCGTCCTCGCCCCAGGCGCTGGAACGCACGGCCAGCATCTCCCGGCCGTTCCCGGCAAGCTGTCGGGCCGCCTGCTCGATGGCCCGGGCCAGCCCCTTGGGCAGCGCCATGGCCAGGATGGCCTGACGCAGCCGCTGGGCCTCTTCTGTAAGGCCCTTTTCGTCGCTGTCGCACAACCGGCGGGTGGTCTCGGCCGCAAGCTGGCGCAGCCCCGCCTGCTCCATGGCCTCAAAATACGCCCCGGCCGTGATCACAAACCCTTCCGGGACGGCAAAGCCCAGGATATTGCGGATATCCCCGATGCTGGCCATTTTGTTGCCGCCTTCGTCGGCCAGATCGTGGGTCAGTTCGGCCAGGGGCAGGATATGGTCGGGTCGCGAGAGCGTGCGGCGGCCGGCCAGCTCTTCCGCGATCTGGTGCTGGATGTCCTCGAAGGCATTGAAAAGGGACACGTTCTTGCGCTGGCACAACAGGCTCAGATCGGAAACGAGTTTGAAGACCTGATCGCCAAGCTTTTCGCAGGAAGCAAAGATGTACTGCCGGTCATAGATGAAATCGCCCCCTAGCTTGTCGCCCATGTCGGCAATGAGTTCCAAAATGGCGTTGTTGCGATCCAGGATGCTTTTGAATTTCTTGAAAAGCACGGTGAAGGGCACCGGCGGCTTCTTGCGCCACCAGACGGGGAATTTCATCCAGACCGGCAGTTGCATACGGTTCTAGTGCGCTCCCTTGCTCTGAAAGACCAGCCCGATGCCAAGGCCACCCAGGATGGCGATAATCGATGCCAGCACGCCGTACCACGCCGCATGGTTGAAGGCGAGGTCGGCCAGAAAGGCGGGAGCGCCGGTGAGCCTCGCTTCCACGGCCTGGGAGACTTGGGCCTCGACGGCCCCGTCTTTCACGGCATAGATTTCCACGGTGTAGCTGCCCGGGGAAAGGCGCGAAGGAACTGGCAGGCGGACGCTAAAGGGCTGCCTGCCGTCCTTGGCCTGGCCGAGTTTCACGCCGCCGGCGTTTTCCCGGTACAGGCCCTCCTGGCTTTTGAGCCGCAGGAACTCCGGCAGCAGCATGGACCGGTCGGCGTCTGCCGGATCGATGGTGATCTTCCCGGCCAGACCGTCCAGGCCAAGACTGCCCCCGGCCGCGCCCAGGGTCTGCAACGGGGCCGAGGCGTCGATGAGGCAAACACTTGGCACGTTGGCAAAGTGCAGGGTGTTCATATTCATCCACAACAGACCAAAAACCTTGCCCTTTTGCTTGAGCGCAACGTTTTGCGCCTGGCCGACAAGGCGCACGACGACCTGCGAACCTTCGGGAACCTGGCCGTCGATAGCCAACGACGTACCGTTATAGGTGGCACCAATGTCGATAATGCCCGGCGAAACAGTGCATTCCAGGTCGGAAGCCCAGACCGTGGCAGGCAGGGCCACGAAAAGCAGGAAAATTACAATGGCGTGTTTCATGGCTAGTGACCTCCCACAGAGGCCAGAAGGACATCGGGCCTGGCTATCAGTTCATAGAGGATCTTGAACATCACCACCAACACCAGGGTGGCCAGCAGGATCTTCAACTGGTCGCCGTGCAGTTTCTTGCCGAGCTTGGCCCCGACCTGGGCTCCCAGCGACGACCCCACGAGCAGGATGAGCGCCAGGACGAAATCCACGGTGTGGTTGGAGATGGACTGCATGACGGTGACGTTTAGGCAGGTGAAAAGAATCTGGAAAAGGCTCGTTCCCACCACCACATGCATGGGCATACGCAGCAGATAGACCATGACCGGCACCATGATAAATCCGCCGCCAACGCCCATGATGGCCGAGAGCACGCCCACCATGACGCCAAGCAACAGCGGCAACAGCGGCGACATGCGCACGCCCGAACGCTTGAAATCCATCGGCCAGGGCAGGCTGGCCGCCATGCGGCCGAAGGCGCTGGATTTGACGTGCTTTTCCGGCACGTCCCTGGCCGGAGCCTTGGCCTTGTGCATGGATTGCAGGCTCTCGACGAACATGTAGCCGCCGACCAGGCCGAGCATCAGGACGTAGGTGATGTTGATCAGAAAGTCCGCATTGCCCATGGCCCGCAGCATCTTGATGATCTCGACGCCCACCGTGCCGCCGAGGACACCGCCAATGAGCAACAGCAGACCCATCTTGACGTCCACATTGCCCAGACGCAGGTGGGCCAGCGTCCCTGAGGTCGACGCCCCGACGATCTGGTTGGAATCAGTGGCCGCGGCCACGGTGGGCGGAATGCCCATCATGATGAGAAGCGGCGTCATGAGGAAACCGCCCCCGACGCCAAAGATGCCCGAGAGCAGGCCCACCGCCCCGCCCAGGCCGAAGACGGCCGCAATGTTCACGCTGTTGCCCGCAATAGGCAGATAGAGTTCCATGGGTATGGTCATAGCCCGTCCTTTTTGGGTTCGAGACGCTTCTTGGGCGAAACCAGTTCCACCCGGCAGTCCACGCCGGCGAGAATCCTGCCCAGATTTTCGGTTTCGCGTTCCCCGCCCTGTTCGTCCCAGCCGGTGGCGGCCGCCACCAGCAGGGTCGTTTTCAGCTGCCGCGCCGCGCTGACCAGTTCCGGCTCAAAGCGCCCCTCGGTCACGAACAGCTCTACGTTGGCCCCTGTCGCTGTGGCGGCGGCAATCTCGGCTTCGACCCGGCGCAGAATGGCCCGGGCCGTTTCCCGGCCCTGACCCTCGTTTGGGGCAAACACGACCAGGACGCACACCCTGGCCTGGATACGCGGTCCCAGGCAGAGCGCCCGGTCCAGGGCCTCCCAGAAGGGGTGGCATGCGTCGATGCCGACGAGGATTCGTTCCATAGATTTGCTTTCCGCCACCCGCGCCAAAGCAAACCAGGGACCAATGATAAAAAATTCACATAACTGACTGGTTTCGCTTTTTTATTTATTTCACCCACGATGTCAGGCAAAGGGTTGTGTCTCAATTTGAAACACGTGCGGGGGAAATGCTTGTAGCAAAATGGAACATGCTCTAGATTCCCGGCATGGCCACTCAGGAGGATGCCGGGATGCACGCCGCCCACCGCCTCAAAGTCTTTTTCAATTCCATCAAGGGCAAAATTTTCACGCTGTTCCTGGTCGCCTTCCTGGCCGCCTGCGGACTGACCTTGCTCAATGTCTGGACGCTTGCCGCCGTACGGGAGCGGCTGCACCTCTCGGAACGCTACGACGACTTGTCGAGCGCCATTTTGGAGGCCCGGCGCTTCGAGAAGAATCTGCTGATCTATGGTGGGGTGGAAAGCCGGCGCGAAGGGATGCTCTACCTGGATCAGGCCAATGCAGCCTTTGCCGATTTGGCCGAGGACATCGGCCGCGTTTCAGGCTCCAGGGGCCTGGAGGATTTTCGGCAGACCCTTGACCAATACCGACGGGAGTTCGCCGCCCTGGACGCCGCCAAGGACGGCGGAAAAGACCTGGCCAGAACCACAGGCAAGCGGCTGGTGGACATGGCCGAGGAACTCATCGCCACCAAGCGGGCGCGCATCCACAAGACCATCTTCGAGGTCTCGCTCCTGCCCTTTGCCTATCTGGGTATCTTCCTGGTCTTTATGGCCATTTTGATCCGCGTCATCGCCACCAGCCTGTTGACTCCCCTCAGCATGATCGGCGATATCACGGCCCGGGTGGCCAAGGGCGACTTCAGTCCGGTGGACGGGGGCGGGCATCATATCGAGGAGGTGGCCGGCCTGCTCGAGGCGCTCAACCGCATGGCCCTGGAACTGACCGCCAACCAGGAAGACCTGCTGCAAGCCCGCAAGATCGCGGCGCTCGGCACGCTTACGGCCGGCATCGCCCACGAGATCAACAATCCCATCAATAATATTGCGCTTTCAGCCGAAAGCCTGCTGGAGGTCCACGGCGACGCCCTGGACGACGACGCCCGGGAGATTGCCGGCGACATCCTGGCCCAGGCCGATCGGGCCGGGGAGATCGTGCGCAACCTGCTCGATTTTTCCCGCACCGAAAAAGCCCAGTTCAGTCCGCTGGCCCCGGAGTTGATCATCAAAAGCTCGGTGGCCCTGCTCAAAAACCAGATCATGATCTCCGGGCTGGCCATCCACCTGGACGTGCCCCATGACCTGGGGCAGGTGGCCGGCAACCTGCGCCACCTGCAGCAGGTCTTTTTAAACCTGCTGCTAAACGCCGTGCAGGCCACCCCGCCCGGGGGCACAATCGAGGTGGCCGGCCGCGACGCCAGCGACTTCGTGTGTCTGTCCGTGCGCGACTCCGGCAAGGGCATCGACCCCGAACACCTGCCCCACATTTTCGAGCCTTTTTTTACGACCAAAGAGGTGGGCAAAGGCACCGGCCTGGGGTTGGCGGTGACGTATTCCCTCATTAAACGCCACAGCGGACGCATCGAAGTGGAAAGCGAACCCGGCCAGGGAACCGCCTTTTTCGTCTACCTGCCCAAGGCTGCCAAAAACCAGACTGTTTCCGGGCAGTCCGACCATGACAGCTAGACTGGCCGTGGTGGACGATGAAGCCACCGTCCGCAAGCGCCTGGGCGAGGCCTTTGCCCGAAGCGGCTATGTGGTCGAACCGTTTCCCGACGCCGAATCCTTCCTGGCGCGGTCGGCTTTGGCCCCCTTCGACGTCGTGCTGCTGGATATGCGGCTGCCGGGGATGGACGGCCTGGAAGCCCTCAAACGGCTCAAAAAGCAGGGGGTGGAAACCGAGGTGATCCTGGTCACCGGACACGGCGGCCTGGAAACGGCCATTGAGGCCATCAAGTGCGGCGCCTACCACTTCGTGACCAAGCCGGCCAAGCTGGCGGAAATCCGCAGTCTGGTGAAAGGGGCCTGCGACAAGGTGGGTATTGGCCGGGAGAACCGGCAGCTTCGCCAGGCCCTGCGGGAGGAAAGCGGTCTTGAATCCATGATCGGGGCCAGTTCCGCCATGCGGGAGGTCTTCGAACTCATTCGCAAGATCGCTCCGGTTGGCTGTAACGTCCTGGTTGAGGGGGCCAGCGGCACGGGCAAGGCCCTGGTGGCCCGGGCCATCCACCGCCTGTCGCTGCGTCGGGATCAGGCCTTTGTGTCGTTTAACTGCGGCGGATTTACCGAGGAACTCATTTCCAGCGAGCTGTTTGGCTACGAGAAGGGAGCCTTCACCGGAGCCGCTGCCACCCGGCTGGGCCTTTTGGAATCCGCCGGCGGCGGCACGGTCTTTTTGGATGAAATCGGCGAGATGCCCCTGGCCATGCAGGTCAGGCTTTTGCACGTCATCCAGGAGCGGCAGATCCTGCGGGTCGGCGGCACCCGGCCCATTGACCTGGATATCCGGATCATTGCGGCCACCAACCGCGACCTCAAGCAGGAAGTGGCCAAGGGCCTTTTCCGGGAAGATCTCTACTACCGGCTCAATGTGGTGGGCATCCAACTCCCGCGCCTGGCCGAACGCCAGGAGGACGTTCCTCTGTTGGCCCGACACTTCATGGACAAGTACAGCCTGCTTTTTCACAAGGCCGTGGCCGCGGTCAGTCCGCAGGCATTGCAGATCCTGCTCAGCTACGGATTTCCCGGCAATGTGCGCGAATTGGAAAATATTGTGGAACGGGCCGTGGCGCTGTGCGACTGCGAAACCTTGTCCGTGGCCGATCTGCCGCGCGACCTGCAACAGATGGATTTCGCTTCGGTTGAGAGCGAGCGCCTGGAGAGCCTGGAGGAAATCGAGCGCAGCCACATCGCCCGGGTGCTGGAGCGTACCGGGCGCAACAAGGGGCTGGCCGCCCAGATTCTGGCAATCCCGCGCACCACGCTGTGGCGCAAGCTCAAGCAGTTCAAGCTGGATTGACCAGGGAGCGTTCCACAATGAAACACGGTCTGGCGGCCGGGGCCGGGCGCGGGCCTCTTTCGACCGGATCGTCCCTCTTTTTTCAAAGCATCCCGGGCCATTGCTGCATGGCCTGGGCGGGTTGTCCCGGCTTTGGCGCTGGCACGCATCTTGTTATCGCCGGGACATGCAAAACGTTTCCCTTCCCCCGAACAGCACCGGAGAAAACGATCCCCTGGCCGACCTGCCCACCTGGTTCACCCAGCGGGAGGTCATCCCCTTGGACGATACCGTGGCCCTGGTCGTCTGCCATGAGGCCATGCACGCCGTCGTGTCGCTGTGCCGATCCGTGGCCGAGGGGCCCGCGCCGGTGCTGCTGACCGGCGAAACCGGGGTGGGCAAGAGCCTGCTTGCCCGGTTCATCCACGCCAGTCGCAATCCGTACGCACCGTTCGTCTCCCGCATGACGGCAGGGCTGGAGGCGTCCGTGCTGGAAAAATGGATCTTCGGCGGGCCAGACCATACGCAGACAGGTCCGGCGATGGTCGACGAGGCTTGCGGGGGAATGCTGGTCCTGGAGGAGATGGGCGATCTGCCCGTGGCCATCCAGCAACAACTGCTCGACTCCTGGAATTGCCGGTGTTCCGGGGAAAGCAAGATCGGGCCGGTGCAATGGGTCTGCACCACCAATCTGGCCCCACGGGCGCTTTGCGCGCCAAAACGGATGCTTCCGGAGTTCTTGAACCGGTTTGTCCGCATCCACGTTCCGCCGCTGCGGGACCGCAAGCGGGACATTCCGGCCCTGGCCGCCTATTTTTCGTTGCTCACGACCGCCCGAGAGCCCTCTCGCAGCAGCCTGGATATCCTGGCAAAACGGCTTTCCCGCCATTCCTTTCCAGGCAATGTGCGCGAACTGGAGTCCCTCGTGTCCCTGAATGCCACCCAGGGCAGGTCCCCCCTGCCGCCAGCCGGTGCGGCCCGGTTCTCTCGACCGAAAGCATAACTCCGATGAAGAACACGGCGGTTTCGACTAACGGAAAACGCCTTCCGTCGCCAACGCCGTGCTGGCTGTCTTTGGTCCCGATGCCGGCGATGGGGAGCGTGCGGCTTGAGGCAAAAAAGGTACCGGCGCACCTGCCCTTACGGGTCTGGCTGGTCGCTTGGTGCAGCCTAGGGGGAGCGTTTCCTTTCTGCGGCCTTGTCGGAGAGGGGCTGCGAGCCCCCAGGCAGGGCGCGCAGGGCAGCCAGAGGGGCGCGGCCCAACTGGGGCGCGCCAAGGACGGCATCCAGCCGGTAGTCCGGATCTCCCCAGAACACATAGCTTGGGAGATCATTGCGAAAGACCACCAGCAGGCGGGACACGGTCATGAGGCCGCGGCCGTCCTCCCTGGGGATGTTGCGGGGCTGGGGCAGGGTCAGCTCGGCCCAGGGCCAGCGCCCGGTGAGTTCAGCCACCCCGGCTTCGTTAAAGAGTTCGTCATGCACCTCTCCTGCCCGGGCCAGGATATCCAGGAGCACCGCTTCGGCCTGGGCCTCAGGCAGGCACAGCCGGCCGCCCGCCTGGCCAAAACAGACACGACAGCCGGCTGTCGCCGGGATCAGGCCGGCGGCCGCAGGGATCGCGGCCACCAAGGTAAGGACAAGTGCAAGGCACACAGGGGATA
>NZ_MLBG01000035.1 GCF_001936595.1 Desulfovibrio sp. DV | reverse complement strand
ACCCCCTCTTTCCCCAAAAACTTGTAAAGGGGGGTGGGGTAAGAGAGCCAGGGGTGAAAAAAGCCCACCAGCCAAGGGGTCCGGGGGGATTATCCCCCCGGCGGGGTGCAGGGGCAGCGCCCCTGCATTCTTCGTATTATTGCTCCAGCCGCCAGCCGGTGACCAGGGCCACGGCCTTGATGCCTTTTTTCTCGCCGGTGAATCCCAGGCCCTCTTCGGTGGTGGCCTTGAGGTTGACGTGGGATTTGTCCAGGCCAAGCAGGGCCGCCACGTTGACCCGGATGGCTTCGGCGTGGGGGCTTATCTTGGGGATCTGGGCAATGATGGTCAGATCGACGTGGGTGATGGCCAGCCCCCGGCTTTTGGCCAGGATCAGGGCTTCGCTTAAAAACACGCCCGAGGCCATGTTGTCGAAATCGGGATTGCTGTCCGGAAAAAGCCGTCCGATGTCGCCGCCGCAAACGCAGCCCAGCACCGCGTCGACCAGGGCATGGAGCAGCACGTCGCCATCGGAATGGGCCAGGACGTCGGGCGCGCCGAGGATGGGAAAGCCGCCGAGTTTCATTTGCCTGGCCGGCTGTTTGCCGGGCCGGGCCGGGTCGGCGTAGCGGTGCACGTCATAGCCGTAGCCGGTGACGGGCAGGGGGCGGGCCGAGGCGGCTTCCAGCCGGAGCAGGTCTTCGGGATTGGTGATCTTCATATTGTGCGCCGCTCCGGGGACAGTGAAAACGGGCTGGCCCAGGTGTTCGACCAGACTGGCGTCGTCGGTGACGGTGAAGTCCTCGCCGGCATGGTCAAAGGCGGCCAGGAGCAGGGCTTTGTCAAATCCTTGTGGCGTCTGCACGGCGGCCAGGGTGTGGCGCGCCAAGGTGGCTGCCACGGTCCCTTGGGCCACGACTTTGACCGTGTCGGTGACGGGCAGGGTCGGAATGACGGCCTTGTGTCCGGCGGCCAGGGCGTCGGCCACGCGGCCAATCAGCCCGGCATCGACAAAGGGCCGGGCCGCGTCGTGAATGAGCACCTGATCGGCCTCACGGGGCAGGGCGGCTAGGCCGTTTCGCACCGAATCCTGGCGGCGCGTCCCGCCGGCAGCGGTCAGGACCGGGATGCCCGGGTGGGTGCGATCAAGGAGTCCGGCCAGTTCTGCGGCAGCCTGTACTAGGTCGTCCGGCGGAAAAACGACGACCAAGCCGGCGACGGTCGGGGATTTGGCGAACACGGCCAGGGATTGCCAGTACAACGGTCGACCGGCACAGGATAAAAACTGCTTTTTGACGCCGCCCGAGGCTTCGGCCAGACGGGTGCCGGAGCCGGCGGCGAGCAGCACGGTCCACAGGGACACAGGGCATCCTTTGGTTTACGTGGAAAAAAAGGGGAGTCGGCCGATAAGCCGGGTTTTGTTCCCCGGAAGTTCCGGGGCGGCCATCATTCCTCTAGGACCGCAGTTGCCTGCGGCCTCAAGCAACCTACCCGAGGGCACGGCCGGGCCAGCCTTAACGCCCTCCTATTTGGTCTTGCTTCGAACGGGGCATGCCGAGCTTGCCGTGTCGCCACGGCAACTGGTGGGCTCTTACCCCACCGTTTCACCCTTACCTGCGCTTGAGGGGCGCGGGCGGTTTGTTTTCTGTTGCGCTCTCCCGGGATCGCTCCCGCTGGACGTTATCCAGCGTCCTGCCCTGTGAAGCCCGGACTTTCCTCCCCGGGCCATACGGCCCGCGACGATAGCCTGTCCGACTCCCCAGCGACTTCATAAGGCCCTTTTGGCGGTCCGTCAAAGGGCTTGCCCGATAATTGGCATCTTGAGGACCGGCCGGGCCGATGGTAGGAAGGCCATACCTTCTCCTGCCCAACATCCTGGAGGCTTCTGATGCGCGCTTTTCTTGCCCTGCTCCTGCTGCTGGGCTCGGCCAGTCCGGCCCTGGCCACGGATTGGCGGTTTCTGGCCGCCCATGACGACCAGTCCGTGGCCCTCTACTATGACCGCCATTCGGTGCGTACTGCCGGCGAGGTGGTCAGGGTGCGGATCAAGCGGGTCTTTGATGAAGCCGAAGGGGTTGAAATCGCGGCCGAGCAGGGCTTTACCGAAGGCGTGGCCTATGCGGTGGAGCGGGTGGCCGTTGACTGCGCCGCACGGCGCATTTCCCGGCAGCAGGCGGCCTGGGTCGGGGTCGGCGGCAAGACCCTCGATCGCACGGTGGCTCCGTCGCCGGGCTGGCGGGCCATGCGCCCCGGCGGCCTGGGCGAGGCGCTTTGCCGCGAACTGGACTGACACCGCGTGGCCGGGTGCGGCCAAGAGATTGGCGCACGGGTGGATCAGCCCGGGTTTCGAAGCAGCCGGTTCATGGTGGCGATCAGGGCGGCGCGGCGGACGGGTTTGCTTAAGTAGGCCGAGCAGCCGGCATCCAGGCAGGCGGCTTCGTCCTCGGGAAAGGCCCGGGCCGTGATGCCGATGATGGGGACCGGGGACGTGCCGTTGCTGCGTTCATGGGCGCGGATGGCCCGGGTGGCGCTCAGGCCGTCCATGACCGGCATGACATGGTCCATGATCGCGATGTCGATGCCGCCTTTTTTGAGGCGTTCCAGGGCGTCCAGGCCGTTGTCCACTGCTTCCAGGACAACCGGCTCATTTTCCAGGAAAAGACTGACTACCTGCCGGTTGCCGATCGAATCGTCGGCCATAAGCACGCGCCATGGCTTGCCGAAGTTGTCTGCCAGTCCTGACTGGGCTGCGTTCTGGGCCGGGACGGCGGCCATAGGCGTCAGGCTGTCTGTGGCATAACCGAGCCGGACTGTGGCTGTGGCCACGGTTCCCTGTCCGAGCACACTTTGGATGGCCAGTTCACCCTGCATAAGTTCGATCAGCCGCTTGGCAATGGCCAGCCCCAAACCGGTGCCGCGCCGCTGGTCCACACCGGCCTGAAAAAAGTTCTCGCACACCCGTTCAAGGTCCTGGGGGGCGATGCCGATGCCCGTATCCCGGCAAACGACCCGCAACAGGAAGGTGTCTTCATTCAGGGAAACTGCGGAGGCCGTCAGCCGGATCTCGCCCTCATGGGTGAACTTGCAGGCATTGGCCAGCAGGTTGGCCACAATCTGGGTCAGCCGGATCGAGTCGCCCAGGCAGCTCTGGGGCAGAGCCGGATCGAGTTCGCAGTACAGAGGCAGGCCCTTCTCTTCGGCCTGGGGGGTAAAGACGGCGCAGGTCTGAAACAGGGCTTCGGGCAGGTTGAATGGTTCGGGCATCAGGGTCAGTTTCCCGGCCTCGAGCTTGGACAGGTCGAGAATGTCGTTGATAATGCGCATAAGGATCAGGCCCGAGTGCTGGAAAATGTCCACATAGCGCTTTTGGCGGGGGGTAAGCGATGTCCCGGCCAGCAGTTCGGCCATGCCCATGATGGCGTTCATGGGGGTGCGGATTTCGTGGCTCATGTTGGCCAGGAAGTCTGACTTGGCCCGGTTGCCCTGTTCGGCCCGCTCCCGGGCGGCCCTGAGTTCGACTTCCAGGGCCTTGCGGTCGGTGATGTCGGCGATGAGCATGAGCAGGCAACGCTTGTCAAAGGCGTCGATGATCACGCACGAACACAGACCGATGATGCGCCGGCCGTCGGCATGGCGAAAGGCCAGTTCCCGGTTGATGATGGATTCGGCCACCTGCAGTTCGAGCACGAGGTCGTCGCGGGCCTCGAAGCGTTCCCAGAACCCCAGTTCCAGAGAGGTGCGGCCCAGGGTCTGTTCGGCAGGGATGCCCGTCAATTGGGTGAATGCTTCGTTGACGCGTAGCATCCGGGCGGATTCTTCCTCGCTGATAGTGACGGCCAGGGGCGAAAACTGGAAAATGGCGGAAAAGCTCATGCGGCTGCGGTGCAGGGCTTCTTCGGCGGCTTTGCGCTCCTCTATCTCGTTTTCCAGATCAGCGGTGCGGCGGCGGATGGTTTCCTCAAGCTCGCGGCGGCGGCGTTCCATGGCGGCCACGCGCCAGCGGTGGCCCTGGTTGAGCAGCGCCACAGCGGCCAGGGCGATCAGGGAGCGGAACCACCATGTGCCCCAAAACGGCGGCGAAATTGTGATGGCCAGACTGACTCCTGGGTCGTTCCAAAGGCCGTCGTTGTTGGATGCCCGCACCCGCAGCCGATACATTCCGGGATCGAGATTGGTGTAGGTGGCGGTGTTGCCGGAAGAAGGCGGCGAAAAATCGGCGTCGAATCCTTCAAGCTTGTGGGTGAAGCGGTTGCGCGAGGGATCGGCAAAGTCCAGGGCGGCGAAGGTGAATTCCAGGTTGTTGTCTTTATGGAGCAGATCGAGTCGGCTGGCCACGGCCGGATTGCCGGCACCGTGGTAGGGCTTGTTGCGGACCGAGATTCCGGTGATGACCACGGGCGGGACATGGGGATTGGGCCGGATCCGGTCCGGGAAAAAGGCGGTCAGCCCGTTTGTGCCGCCAAAGAACATTTCGCCGGTCGGGCCCTGGGCAAAGGCGTTCATCCAGAATTCCAGGCCGGTGAGGCCGTCGCGGTCGGTGAAATTACGGATTTCCCCGGTGGCCGGCGTATAGCGGAAAAGTCCGCGAAAGGTGCTGCACCAGAGATTGCCGTCGCTGTCCCGCAAAATACCCTGGATGCCGTCGTTGCCAAGGCCGTCGTCAATGGTCAGGCGCGTAAACGTGCCGGTTAGCGGATCAAAATGGTTGAGTCCCGCGTCCGTGCCGATCCACAACTCTCCCGACGGATCGAGCAGGATGGGGGTGACGCGGTTGTTGGACAGCGATTGCTCTGATCCGGGGATGTGCTCCCAGTGGGTAAAGGTCTGGGTCTTGACGTCGAAACGGTTAAGCCCGGCGTTGGTGCCGATCCACAGGATGCCGCCCGGGGCCGGGGTGATGTGGCGCACGCGGTTGTGGCTTAAGCTGCCTGGATCGTCGGGGTTGTGGCGATAGGTTTTGGCCTTGCCCGTTTCCGGGTCAAAGCGCACCAGCCCCCCGGAACTGGTGCCGAGCCACAGCACGCCGTCCGCGTCCTCGGCAATCCACCAGATTTTGTTTTGGCTGATGCTGTCCGGATCGTCGGGATCATGCCGGAAATGCACAAACTTGCCGCTTTCGGGAACATAGCGGTCCAGGCCCTTGTCCGTGGCTCCGATCCACAGCCGGCCTTTGCGGTCGAAATAGAGGCAGTTGATGCCGTCATCGGCGAGGCTGTCGGGGTTGGATGGATCGGCACGAAAGACAGTGACCTGGCCGGTGCGGCGGTTGACGTGGTTAAGGCCACTATAGCGGGTGCCGACCCACAGACTGTCGGCAGTTTCCAGGGCGACCGCGCTGACGGCGTTGCCGGACAGGGCGCCGGGCTGCCCCGGGCCGCTGCGATAGGGCACAAAAGCCTGGTAGGCGGGATTGTACTTGCCCACGCCGCCGGAATAGGTGCCAAACCACAGCAAGCCCCCGGCGTCCTCCACCACGCTCATGATCTCGTCCTGGGGCAGGCTTTCCGGGTCAAGCGGGTTGTTGACGGCCATGACCGCCTCGTAGCCTCCGGGACGGTCGGCGGCCGGGCGCATCCGGGCCAGCCCCCGGTTGGTGCCGATAGACAGCTCGCCCCTGGAATCACGGAAGGCAAACCAGGTGGCGTATCCGGGCAGGTAATGGTCCACATGGCCGGTCGCGAGGTCGAAGCGATAGGCCCCGTGGATTTCGGTCAGCACCCACAAGGTGTTCGGGCCGTCGCAGTCCAGACCGTTTATGCGGACATCGGCCGGCAGGTTGCCCAGGGAGCCGGGGAGCAGGGGCATGGCTGGCGCCAGGGCGTCGGCAACGGCATAGACGCCGCGGCTGGTGGCCGCGAAAACGCCGCCTTGCGCCCGGGGGCGGACGGCCATGATCCGGCTCCGGTCCGGCTGGCCGTTGGCATTGGACAAAACCACGGCAGTGGCGGTGTCGGCGATCGGGTTCAACCGAGCCAGGCCGCTTTCACCCCCCACCCACAGCTGCCCGCTGGCATCGCGGGCAATGGCCCGGATTTCCTTGTCCTCGTCGCCGCCTGGATAGGGATTGGCCACAGGGAAGGGGTGAAACGTGTCGGAAGCGCGGTCGTAGGCAGCCATGCCGCCGTTTTTCGTACCGACAAGCAGTGTCCCGGTTTCGGGATCAACGTAGAGGGTGCGGATGCTGTTGTCCGGCAGCGAGGCGGGGTTGCCGGGCTGGTTGCGATAGACCGTCACCCGGGTTCCGTCATACCGGTTGAGGCCGTCATAGGTGCCAATCCAGAGAAATCCCTGCTTGTCCTGGGCCATGCACACGACATAGGATTGCGACAGGCCCTGCTCCAGGGAGAGGCGCTGGAAACGCGGGGATGGTTCACAATATGAAGGAAAGGGCAGGGAAAGACTGAAAAGGGCGACGAGAAGTCCACGCAAGAAAGTGATGCGAAAATGCGTTGTGAGCCAGCCGGTGTAGGAATGCCTGGGCTTTATCATAGCATGATGGTCGATTTTTTTGTGTTGGCAAGCGGCTCAAAAACACCGACTGTTCTCGACTGAGTATGTGATAATCTGGAAAGGAATTCAATTGGTTTTCTGCAGCCCCGCATTGAAGTTTCGGTAGTGCGGCTTTGATGGCCCGTGTTCGGGCACACACCCCCGGCCCGGGGAGGGATGTATGCGCCAGTGGTTGGAATTGTCGATTTTGCTGCTGCTTGCCGTATTTTCCGGCGAGGCTTGCGGCCAGCCGTCGTATCAGGATGCCTACGGCGCACTGTTGGCCGCCCATGTCCGAAACGGCGTCGTGGACTATTCCGGCTTGAAAGAACAGGAAAAACAGGTCCAGGTTGCTTTGGACAGTATGGCTGCCATTGATCCGGTCGGTTTGCATGAGGCTGATAGGAAGGCATATTATATTAATGCTTATAATATATGGACGATACAACTCATCCTCGAACATTGGCCTGGTATCCGTTCTATAAAAGAAGCCGACAGCTTCATTCGTTCTCCCTGGAAACGAAAATTTGTACGCCTCCATGGCGGTGTCGTCAGTCTTGATGACATTGAACACGGTATTTTACGCCGCAATTTTCCAGATCCCCGGGTGCATTTTGCCCTGAATTGCGCTTCACGCAGCTGTCCGCCGCTGGCTGCACAACCGTACAGGGGCGTGGACCTCGATGTGCAGCTTGAGGCACAGACTGCGGCGTTTATAAATAATCCGGCCAATACTTTTGTCCGGCAAGCCAGACTCCACGTCAGCCGGATTTTTGACTGGTACAGCGAGGATTTCGGCGGCACCGACGGTGTCTTTGCCTTTCTCCGCCGCTATGCCGGGCCGCAGCTGGCCGCGAGCCTGGATACCGTTACCGACCGGCGTCTTGTCTTTACCGACTATGACTGGTCCCTTAACGACCGGCCCCTGCCAACCCGGACTCCTGAAACCGGGGACGCGGCGGTGCAGCCGTGATCGAGGCCTCACCCGGGTCGGGCTCTTTCCCCCGATCTGTATCCAACCCTGGTCTGCGAGGTGCAATCGCACCGAACACGGTGATGGATTTCTGGCGGTTCGCGGTCCTTACGGCCGTCTTGGCAGGGCTGGCCCTGTGCGGTCGGTACGAGGCCGGCCGGCTGGTTTTTTGCGTTTTTTTTCTGGCCTCGTTTGCCGCCCTGGCCTGGAGCGTGCGGCGTTTTCCGGCCGACCGGACCAGGCGGGGGACCACGGCGGGCATCCTGGCCCTGGCCGTGTTCGTCAGACTGCTTTTTGGCTGGGCCTGGTCGGCCGATTCCGACGTCAACCGCTACATCGTCGAAGGTGACATGCAATCCGCCGGCGCCAACCCCTACCGGCTCGCCCCTGGGGATGCGGCTGTGCCGTCCCTGCTCTCCGAGGCCGGCCAAAAGCGCCTTGCCCGGGTCAACCATCCCGAGCTTTCGGCGGCTTACCCGCCTCTGGCCGAACTGGTCTGCCGGTTTACGGCCGCTCTCTCGCCCACGCCGGCCGCTTTCAAGGCCCTGGCCCTGCTGGCCGATCTGGCCGCCTGCCTGGTCCTGGCCCGGGTTTTGGCCGCCCGTCGCCTGCCGCCGGCCTGGCTGGCTTTTTTTGCGTTAAGTCCCCTGACCCTGGCCATGGGGGCGGGCGAGGGCCATCTCGATGCCCTGGTGGCCCTGGCTGTGGTTTTGGCCCTGGCCGCTTTTGACGGCCGCCGCGACGGCTGGGGCTTTTTCTGGCTGGGTGCAGCCGGTATGGTCAAATATCCGGCCCTGGTGCTCATCGCGTTTTTTCTGCGGCCAGGGAACTTGTCCAAGTCGCTGTGGTGCCTCCTGCCCCTGGCCTGCTTCTGGCCCTACCGCGAGGCTGGCTGGGGCGTATTTCGTTCCCTGGCCGTTTTCGCCGGTTTTGTGTCCCATGGCGGGCCGGTGGCGGCCCTTTTCCAGCCGGTCCTGGGCGGGGCGGCCCCGGCCGTGTCCCTGGCTGTTGGCGCGGCTGTCCTGGCTGTGGGCTGGCTGGCTGTGGCAGACCCCCTTCGGGGCGGGCTTTGGGCCATGCTCACGGTGCTTGCCTGTCTGCCGACGGTCTATCCCTGGTATTTCCTGGTTGTCGTGCCGTTTTGGGTGCTGCGTCCCGGCTGGCCGGTGTTGTGGCTGCTGGCCGCCCAGGGTTTGGTCACCGCGCCGGCTTGGTTGCGCGGGTCCGGCCTTGGCGGGGAAGGGGCGGCCCTGGCCGCCGCCTGGCTGCCGTTTCTGTGGCTGTTGGCCTGGAGGCTTCGCCGGCCGGCCTTTGTTGCCCGGCGAACCGCCTTCGGGCCTGTACGCACGCTTTCGGTTATTGTGCCGACCCGAAACGAACAGGCCGTCATTGGCCGCTGCCTCGGGTCCCTGAGGCAGACAGGGGTTGCCGATGTGGTGGTGGCCGACGGCGGCTCAGGCGACCGGACCGTGGCCCTGGCCAGCCTGTACGGCGCCCGGGTGGTTGTGTCGGGCGGCGGCCGGGGCGGGCAGATTGCGACGGCCCTTCGCGACTGCCGGACTGATGCCGTGCTGGTGCTTCATGCCGACGCCGTCCTTGACCCGGATGTGCCGGCCCGCATCGTCCGGGCGCTCAATAGTTGGCCCGAGGTGGCCGGCGGCGTGGTCGGGATGCGGTTTGACGCCTCGGGCCGGGGACTGACCCTGCTCACCGGGCTCAATGCGCTGCGCGCTTTGGCTACCGGCATCGGCTTTGGCGACCAGGGACAGTTTTTTCGGCGCGAGGCTTTGTCTGCCGCCGGCGGATTTCCGGATATGGCGCTCATGGAAGATGTGGAGCTCTCCCTGCGGCTTCGCAGCATCGGGGAGACGATCAGTCTTGGGGGCGGCATCGTGGTGTCCGGGCGGCGCTGGGCCGGCCCGGGTTTTGGCGGCAAGGCCGCCGGGGTGGTGCGGCTCTTTCTGGCCTATCTGGCCGCCCGGCGTCTGGGGCTGGCCGATCCAACCGGCCGGCGGTATTACAGGCGCTACTATGGCCGGCCGTCTCACCACACGGCAGAGTAGCCCAGGGGGGCCAGATCCCAGGTACGGCCGTAGACATGCACCTGCTTGGTTGGCGCGCCTTTGGCGTCGACCAGGGTGCCCCCGGCATGGAGCCAGCCAAGCAGTCCGGCGGCCAGATTGGCCACGGGGATGCCTTGCCGGCTGAGTTTCTGGGCAAGCAGCCCGCTGCGATAGCCGATGGTGCAGTAGGCCACCACGGTCTTGCCGGCAAAACGGCCGGGATCATTGGTAAACTGTTCCACGGTGAGGGCTCCCGGCAGCGTGGATACGGCGCGTTCCGCGTCGCTGCGGGCGTCGATAAAGACGGCCTTGCCCTGGTGCTGCAGGGACAGCGCCGCACCAGGGGAAATTTCCGGCGCATCCGGGAAATCCTGCTTGTAGCCGGCATACAGCTCATTGACCCGGATCAGGCGGGCGGCGTCGTCGGCAGGCGGCCGCTGGCAGGCGGTGGCGAGCAGGCAAAAAAACAGGACCAGCAGGCCGGAAAGGCCGCATCGGCTGGGCAGAGTCGGGCATCGCGGCATGGTCGGGTCCTACTGGGGAGGCTTGGAGATTTGTTCGGGCTTCTCCGGTTTGCACGCTTCAGTTTCCGGCCGCCTCCGGCGACAGGCATCGGGCAGTCAGGTGCCGCCCGGGCCTTGGCGCGATCCGGTCAGACAAAAGGCCAGCAGTCCGATAACCAGGGCGGCCATGACCAGCAGGTATTCCATGGGGCAAGACTACCATCCATGGCCGGTTTCGTCGATGGCCGGTTGATGACAGCCCGGGGGAAAGGGTTTATGAAGCGGCCATATCAAAACGCCGTTGTGGCGGGTATCGGAGGAAGCATGGGCAAATGGAGTTGGCTTGTCGCGGCAGCGCTGGTCTGCACGATGGCGCAGCCGGCCAAGGCTGAAGATGATGTTGAGCGGGTTCGCAAGGTGTTGCGGGACCATCCTGAAATAGTGCTTGAGGCGATCCGGCAGCAGGGCCCGGCCGTGCTGGAAGTGATCGAAACCACTGCCCGGGCACGCCAGAAGGAACTTGAACGGGTTCGTTTCGCCCAATCCCTGGCCAAACCGTTGACCCCGGTCCTGGAAGCCGGCCGGGCCTCGCTTGGACCGCAAAACGCCCCTGTAACCATTGTGGAGTATTCCGATTTCCTGTGCCATTTTTGCGGACAGGCTTCGGGTACGGTCAAGACCTTGATCGAGAACCACCCGGAAGACACCCGATTGGTCTTTAAGCATTTTGCCACCGGCAAAAACAGCATCCGGGCCGCGTTGTATTTCGAAGCCATAAACCTACAGGACCCCAAAAAGGCCTGGGCGTTCATGGACGGGGTCTTTGCCCGGCAAAAAGACGTGTCGGAAAAGGGCGACGAAGTCCTCGACGCCATTGCCAAGGAAGTCGGGGCTGATGCCAAAAAGCTGGCCGAGGACCTGAAGCGCAAGGATCTGGCCGACCGGGTGGCGGCGGATACCAAGGAAGCCCGGGATTTCGGGTTCGAGGGAACGCCGGTTTTCCTGGTGAACGGAGCACCGGTCAGAGGTGCCGTCCCTATTGAAATTCTTGAGGAATTCGTCGGGGTTGCGGCCAAGGCCGGCAAAGCGGCCAACACCCCGTAGCCAATAAACCTTATGCATCGGCCCGGGGCTTGTCTTCGGGCCGATGCGGGCCTAACAAGGGACGATATCCGTGCAGGCCGGGACCGCGCCATGCCAAGCGTCAGACAGATACTCGTCCAAAACGTCATCAAGACCATTCCCGTAGGGCTGCTCGTCATCGGCCCGCGAGGCACCATCATTGCCGCCAGCCCGTCGGCTGTGCAACTGCTCGGCCTTCCCCCGGAAGCCCTGGACGGGTGCGATTGGCGCACGCTCCTGCAGGCCGGGCCGGTCAACGAATCGTTTAATCGCAATTTGATCGAAGCCGTGGAACGGGATCGGCCTTTCCGCCACTGTCTGGCTGATTACCAGCGCCCGGACGGCGAGATGCGGCGGTTTTCCATGACCGCCTGCTGCCCGCGCATCGATGACAGGCCGGTCGGGGTGACCCTTCTTTTCGACGACGTCACGGCCCTGTACCGGAGCCGGGAACGCGAGACGGCCGCGCTTCGCGAGAAAAACCGTCTCCAGCACGACATGATCGAGAGCCTCAACAACCTTGCCCTGTCCGTGGCCCACCAGATTCGCAATCCGGCAGCGGCCATCGGCGGCTTTGCCTTAAAGCTGTTGCGCGAACACAAGGAACGGCATCTTTCCACGGATCACCCGGATATTATTTTTCAGGAGGCCCGGCGGCTGGAAGATCTCGTCGGCGCTGTGGTGCGCCTGGCTTCCCTGGCCCAGCCGCGCTTTACCGCCGTGCACCTTGGCCGGATGGTCGAGGAAGCGGTGGCTCGGGCAACGGAAACGGCGGCCGGGCTGCACAAGCGGGTGGACTGCCGGCTGTCCCTTGAAGACGTGGAAATCGTGGCTGACGAATCCCTGCTTGGACAGGCCTTTGATGAAATACTGCTCAATGCGGTGGAGTTTGCCGGACGGGAAGCCGTGACCCTCGCCGTTGGCCTCTCCCGGCGCGACGACGCCTGCCAGCTCACCATTGCCGACAACGGACCCGGCGTGCGAAGCGAGTTGCGGGCCTTTGTTTTCGACCCCTTTTTCACCACCAAGGCCCGGGGGGCGGGCATCGGTCTCAGTCTGGCCCGCAAGGCCGTGCTCGAACACAACGGCGAGATCGATCTGCGCGGGAACGAAGACGGCGGCACGACAGTGGCCGTTCGTCTTTTCGACACCCCTGAGGCCGGCCTTGGCCGCGAAGCCTTTTACGGGCCCATGGGGCTCGATGTGCGGGAACTCAAGACCAAGGCCCGCGAATTGGGCCTGGACGTCTCGGGCCTGACCACCATCGACGCCGTGCGGGCCATCCAGAAACGCGAGGGCTTTTCCCCGTGTTTCGCCTGGGGCGTCCACGACCGTTGCGGTCAGGAACTGTGCGCTTTTCGACGCGAATGCGTCAAAACCGTGCGCATCGACGACGGTCGGCGCATCGTCTACGGCGGGGTCTGATGCGCGCCCGGCCCGTTTTTGCCTGCCGGGTGCGCCGGTGCGCCGTTGCCGGGCTTATGGCCTGTGCCCTGACCGTCCTGGCCGCCGGGCCGGGACAAGCCCGGACCGTGTACGGCTATGAGGACAGTCTGGGGATGCTCCACACCAGCCCCACCAAGATCAACGAGCACTACAAGCCCCTTTTTGAGGGCAAGGCCGAACACGAGGCCCTTATGCGGGCCCTTCGGGAACAAGACGCCCTGGGTGGCCCGCCCCTGGCCCGGGCCATGCCCGTGGACCTGGGACCGCTGTCCGAAGCCGGCGAGCGGATCATGCGCATGGCCGCGCCGTATATGGGCGCTCCGTATCGTCTGGGCGGCGACACGGCAGCCGGCATTGACTGCTCCGGCCTGACCCGGGCCGTCTATGCCGGCTTCGGCTGCAATCTGCCCCGCCAAAGCCGGTTGCAGGCCGGCCTTGGCGCGCCGGTGTCCGCCGCCGAGCTGGCTCCCGGGGATCTGCTTTTTTTCGCCACCAATCGGGAGGTGGGCATCAGCCATGTCGGCATCTATCTGGGCAGCGGCCGGATGCTTCACTCAAGCCCCAGGCGCGGGGGCGTTGGCGTGGACCGTTTGTCCGGCACGGATTATGAGCGCTGGTTCGTTGCGGCGCGGCGTCTGGGCCGGGCCGGCGGAGAGGGGGCCAGCGGGGTGGCCGGGGCGTCGGGCCGAAGCATCGGTAAAAAGTAGCGAGACGGGAAAGGGGAGTACGGGGTATGCGGGAGGGGGTGCCTGGCATCGACGCGAGCATCTGCGTCGGTTGCGGCGAGTGTGTTTCAGTGTGTCCGTCAGGAGTTTTGGCCCTGTCAAACGGGCTGGCCCGGGTGGTTGCCGCGCGCTGCATCGGTTGCGGGCATTGCCAGGCCGTGTGCCCGGCCGGGGCGGTTTCCCTGGCCGATGCCGATCCCTGGGCCGGGGCCTATGCCGTGATCGAACCGACGGGCGAGGTGATCGCCCCGGGAGCATTCCCGGCCGGGCAACTTGTCGATCTGCTCCGGTCGCGGCGTTCCTGCCGGCGCTTTACGGACCGGGCCGTGCCCGGACCGGTCCTTGAGGATCTGGTACGGGCGGCGGTGACCGCACCGTCCGGCACCAATTCCCAGGCCTGGACCTTTACGGTGCTGACGTCGCGGGCGGCGGTGCTGGAACTTGGGCAGGCCGTGGCCGGTTTTTTCGCACGGCTCAACAAGCTTGCCGCCAATGCGCTTTTTCGCCGGGTCTACAGCCTGATCGGCCGCCCGGAACTGGAGCAGTATTACCGCGAGTATTATGCCTCGGTGGCCGCCGCTCTGGTTGATTGGGAACGTGATCGCACGGACCGCCTCTTTCACGGGGCCACGGCCGTCGTGATCATCGGTGCGCAGCCCGGGGCGAGCTGCCCGGCCGAAGACGCCCTGCTGGCGGCCGGAAACATGCTGCTTGCCGCCCACTGCCTGGGGCTGGGAAGCTGTTTGATCGGCTACGCCGTGGAGGCCATGCGCCATGACCGGCGGGTCAAGACAGCGGCGGGTGTGCCGCGCGGGGAATCGGTGTATGCCGTGGTCGCCTTGGGCTGGCCGGATGTGGCCTATGCCCGGCAAACCGGGCGCCGGCGGCCGCTGGTGCGTTACAAGACAGCCTGAGTGCGGCCTGCCCAACGTGGGGGTTGGCGTATCGGGACGCACTTTGGTATGGCAAAGCCTGATCGGAAAAGGTTGGCAAGGTGCCTCGGAGGGATGGGAGCAATGCGGGGATGGGTTTTATCGGTACTGGTGCTGGGAGTGCTTTTTGCCGCGTCCGGCAACGCGGCGGCTCAGCGGACGGAAGCGGTGCGCCTGCAGGGGCTTATGCTGCGGCGGGAGCCGGATGGCGCAGCGCCCATGATCCGGGCCCTTCGGGCCGGCGAGGCCGTGACCGTGACCGGACGCCAGGGAGAGTATGTGGCCGTGACCCTGGCTGACGGGGTGTCCGGCTATGTCCACGGCGGTTTTCTGACCGGTTTTGACGACATCGCGCCCATGCCGGCCTATGCCGCGCGCATTGATCCCGGCGTGGTGCGGCCGGGAAGCGCTCCGGCCAAGGCTGTTGCCGCCAAACCCCCCGCGTTGCCTGCTGCCGCCCCCCGGGAAGCCCCGGGCAAACTCGCACCGCCCCCGGCCCTGTCGGCCTATGTGCCGGTTGCCGACGGCGGCGGACTGGACCGTTTCCTGGCCACCCTGGCCCCGACAGGCGGGGCCGGCACGTCCGTGGCCCCGGAAGACGCAGCGGCGTACAATGCCCGCAAAAACCGCTATGCCATCGAAGTCCACATGTCGCAGCGCAAGCTCTATCTCTACGAGAATCTCCCTGATGGCTCGCGGCAGCTGGTGCGTCTGTATGTCGTGGCCGTGCCGGGGCGGGACATGGAAGCACCCCAGGGCTGGGGCGTGGTGACGGGGATCAATTTCGAGCCATCCTGGCGGCCGACCCCGGCCATGAAGGAGCGGGCGCTTAAAAAGGGCAAACCGCTGCCGGAATATGTGGGACCGGGCGTCAAGGACAACCCCATGGGACCGTTTAAGATCATCCTGTCCCATGGCTACGGATTCCGTATTCACGGCAACAATAATCCCAATTCCATCGGCCGGCCCGTCACCAGCGGCTGCATCCGGATGCGCAACGACGAAGGCAAGGACATGGCCAAAATGATTGACGTCGGTACGGAAGTGGTCTTTCTGGACTGATTGCATCGACAGGGCACGAGTGGCAGGCCCGGGGAAACGCGGGGGTGTTTCCCATGGAGGTTCCATGAAAGGGTTGTTCCCATGCGGGGGGGCGGCGGCTGACGCCGACGAGGAGCATCGGGTAACCGGGACCGGGTGGCCGGCGACCTTCGATCCGGAAGGTGCACGGTTGCATATGGGTATTGATCCGGACGGTTTCAGGCGGATTTTCGATTGTATCTGGCATGAAGTGGCCAAACGGCGCACGCTCCTTGACGAGGCCTACGAGGCTGGCGATCTGGCCAGTGTGATCCTGCAGGCCCACACCATCAAAAGTTCCGCTGCCTCCATTGGCGCGCTGGCCCTCAGCCGGGCTGCTGCCGCCGTGGAGAAGGCCGCCCGCAACAACGCGCCGGACGCACTGGCCGCTGCCATGGTGCATTTTCACGCCGCCAAGGAAACCTTGAGCCGGCTCGTGGGCCTCGGCTGAGCCGGACCCACGCCACTTGCGACAGGGAGGAGGCGTTCTTGAAGCGTCGTTTTATTGCCGTTTCGGCCGTACTGGCCGTATGCTTGTCCGGCTGTGCTGCCAACAAGGATTTTGAAAAGGAGATTCTGGGCCATCCGGCCCCTGAATCGCCAAGCGACACGGGTTGGTCGCGCCAGTCTGCGCCCCCCCCGGCCCCGCCGGTTGCGCCCAGACAGGCCCCGCCTGCGCCCTACGCCCCGGAGCCGATGCCGGCCCCGCCTGTCGCGTCGGCCCCGTACACGCCGCCGCCACCTCCCGTGGCCTCGCCCCAGGGCGGGGGCTCGCGGACCATTGCGCCGCCCGTGGTGGAACCGGTCCCGCCGGTAACCGATGCCAGGTTCGCGCCCAAGCCCTTCAAACCCGGTGCCCCAGACGGGCAAAACCCGGAGACGGGAGCCCCGGCGGCCCCGGCATCCGGGACGGCGCCCATGCCCGGGGCCGGCCAGGGCGCAGCCATGGCAACGCCTCAGGCGGCCCAGCCGGGAGCGGCCGCCGCGCCGACGCCTGAACCGGCCGGCGCACCATCGGATCGGGCCACGTTTACCTTCATGGTCGGCTCCTTTGCCCACAGTGAAAAAGCTGGCGAACTCATGACCACCTTGGAGGGCCGGGGATTTTCCACCCGGATGGACCAGGGCAAGCTCAACAACAAGACCTTCTACAAGGTCTATGCCGTCAAGGAAGGCAACCGGGCCGAACTTGAAGGCGAGTTGTTCGCTGCCGGCGTGACCGAGCCGCGCCTGACCGAGGAACGGCCTGTGGACCGGGTGGCCCCGGCCAAGGCCTTTGGCGGCGCTGCCGCCAAGGTGGCCCCGGCCGGCGCAGCCAAAGCCACCTCACCCAAACAGTCGGGCAACATCGCCCCGCCCATCGTGGAACCGGCCCCGCCCCTGCCCGACGGGTACGTGCCCCCGCCGCCCAAGGCGTCAGGCTCCTAGCCGGGGGCGTGTAGAGAGAAGAGGAAGAGTGCCTCCGGCGGCCAAAGGGCTGAGCCCTTTGGAATCCCACCTGGGGGAAGTTTGATTTGATCAGGCATGGTCCCACATCGATGAGCGTAGGCGTCATGATCATAGCGCGCGGCCACGGGATTGCTCCGTGGCCGCGCTGGTTTTGGCCTTGCCCCCCAGCGACAGGCACAGGATGCCGGCCAGCACCCCGGCGCAGCCGGCCATTTCCCGCCAACCGACCGTCTCCCCGCACCACAACGCCGCAAAAGCCAACGCCGCCACCGGCATCATGCCGGTAGCCACGCCGGCTGTGGCCGCATCCACCCGCACCACGCCGTAAAACCACAGCATATAGGCCGCCGCCGTCACGCCAAGGGCGTAGTAGACGACCTCGCCAGCGCTTTTGAGGGTGATGTCATGCGGACTGAGCTGCCATCCCTGCCACAGCCCCGGCCCAAGAAACAGCAGACAGCCGAGCAGCGATACCCACGTGGCCGCCGCCAGGGGGGACAGCGGTTCGCGCACCGTGCGGCGAAGCAGCAAAAAGACGGCCTCAAAACCCACGGCGCAAAGGACAAGCAGGTTCCCGAGAACGGGCGACGGGCCAACGGCAGCGACTCCGGGCTCGGTTCCCAGGATGGCGATGCCGCAGGTGGTGCAGGCAATCCCGGCCAGGGCGGCTTTGCCCAGCCGTTCCCGGAACAGGAGCCGGCCCAGGATGGCCACGGCGGCCGGTGTGGCTGCCGCGATGACGCCGGCCTGGGCAGCCCCGGTCAGGGCCAGACCGGAAAGCAGGCAGGCCGTAAAAAGGAATGAACCGCACACGGCCTGGGCAAAAAGGGCTCCGCCGGTTCGCCGCGATACCCGGGGAAAGCGGCCCTCGACCAGGACGACCAGGGGCACCAGCACGAGGCTGGCCAGGGCAAACCGGGCCAGGGAGGCGAAATAGAGCGGCAGGGCAGCGGTCATGGTGCGCCCGACGGCAACCGACGAGCCAACCAGCACCATGGCAGCGAGCAGGGCCGAGACGGCCTTTAGGCGAGACGACATGGGAAACGACCTCCGTCATGGGTGATGACGGAAGCTACCGGGTGTGCACGCCGCTTTCTTGAATAATCTTGCGCCATGCTCCAGGAGGCAGGCCAAACCGGGCCCGAAAGGCCCGGGTCATGTGGCTCTGGTCGGCAAAGCCGACCTCGGCTGCAATATCGGCCAGGGGTTGCGGCCCGGCCAGCCGGTCGCGGGCAGCCCGGCAGCGACATTCCAGCAGATGGGCATGGGGCGGCAGTCCGGTCTGGCGGGTCACGGCCCGGGCCAGATGCCAGGGCGAGAGTCCGGCGGCGGCGGCCAGCTCTTCCAGGCGGATATCCTCGGCATAGCGCGCGGCCAGAATCTCCAGAGTCAGGCGCACGGCCCTTGGTTCCTGGCGGCTTTGCGGGGCAATAGGGTGGTCGTCGCCGTGCCGGGCGATCCAGGCGGCAAGCAGGATGAGCAGCTGGGTCTGTTTGGCCAGGGTGGCCGGATAGGGGGCCAGGAGCAGATGGTGGGTGCGGGAAAAAAGGGCGGACAGGGGAGGGTCTTCCACCATGCCCGGGCGGAAATGCGGCGGTGGCGCGCCCGGCGGCAGCACCAGGGACAGGGCCTGGGGCGGCAGATAGAACATGCGGTAGCGCCAGCCCTCGGGCACGGCCGGACCGCCGTCATGGGGCACGCCGGGCTGGGCCAGACTGAGGCTTCCCGGTGCGGCGACCACCTGACAGCCTCGGTAGCGAAAGCCCAGGGCGCCGGAATCAATGCGGCCAAGGGCGTATTCCTCGTGGGCGTGTCGGGAAAAGCGCTGGGTGCGATAGCGGGCGCTGAGGGCCAGGACGCCGCCGCAGATGGGCAGTTCGCTGGCAGTGGCCGTATCGGCCGGGGTCTTGGCCGGGGGAGTGTCCATGGGTCCATGAAAAACGCCGCCGCGCAGGGGCGCGGCGGCGTTTGCCTGGCTTGCCGTTACTGGGAGACGGCGTTTCGTCGGTATTGGATGTAGGCGTCCTTGACGGCGGTGTAGGGATCGACCGCCGGCTTGACGATGCTGTCATAGGATTCAAGGGTGTTTGGCATGTTGTTGAACACATCGCCGCCCTTGATGATGTAGGACCAGTACCAGGGATTGTCCTCGCCGCCGAAGGACCAGGGGCCGAATATCCAGGTGAGCGGATTGGCTGCGGCATCGCCGGCCATGCCCACGGTATCGCGCAGGGTGGAGGGGCCAAGCAGGGGCCACACGATGTAGAAGCCGTCGCCTGCACCCCAATAGCCCAGGGTCTGGCCGAAGTCTTCGTTGCCCGGGGCCAGATTGGGATCAGCCTTGGCTACGTCTATAAGGCCGCCGATGCCAAGGGTGCTGTTGATCATGAAGCGCCCGAATTCCTTGGAAGCCTTCTTGAAATCCAGCTGCAGCAGGGCGTTTAAGAAGCGAATCGGGAAGATGAAGTTCTGATAGGCGTTGGTCAGGCCCGAGCGCACCGGCTTTGGCACCACAAAGGCGTAGCCCTTGGCAAAGGGACGCATGAGGCCGCCATAGAAAAGATCGTTGAAACCAAACCAGAATTTGTTCCAGCGGTACAGCGGGTCCGGGGTTGGCGCGTAGGAGGCTTCGGCCGGGGCGTCGTCAATGCCTGGAGTCGCTGCGGCCTGGGGCGTCGCAGCCGCAGTCGGTTCGGCCACCGTGCCAAAATCCTTGCTGGCCTGGTTGCGAGCATGGCACCCGGTCATGGCAAGCACCGACAGCATAAGCAGGATCAAAATGCATTTTTGAGGCAGGGCGGCGGTCATGGCAACTCCACGCGGGTTATTGCGTTGCAAGTGGAAGCAAACTCAATAAAGCATCTCTCAAACATCTTATGTATCGCCTTGGGGCCGGTGTCAAAACAAACAGCAGGGCACCGGCACGCACCGGCTCCCGAATCTCAGGTGTTTTTCCCCGAGATCTTGGTGATCAGGGCGTCCGGGCTTTCGTTCATAAGGATCTGGCCGAACTGGCTGCGGTAGTTCTGTACAAGGCTCACCCCTTCGATAACCACATCGTACACCTTCCAGCCGCTGCGGTCCATCAGGCGGTAGGAGATGGGGATCTCCTTGCCCTTGCCAACGACCTTGGTGGCCACTTCGGCCTTGTCGCTGCCAAGATCCTGTTCTTTGAGATACTGCACCTTTTCATCGGTGTAGCTCTCAATTTTGTCAAGGTAGGTGTTTTCCAGCAGGCGGCCGAAGGCCGTAACGAACCGCTCCTGCTGCTCCGGTGTGAACTTGTTCCACTCCGGGCCAAGGGCCCGGCGGGAGAGTTCCTTCATGTCGAAGATTTCACCGATGACGGCAATGAGTTTGGCCCGCATGGCGGGCCGGGTGTCGGACACCTTGTAGGCCGGATCGGACAACAGGGTGATAATACGGTCCACCGACGTACTCAGGGTATCAGTGGCCGGTCCAGCCAGGGCGCTGGCAGCCGTTGCGAACACAATAAGAAAACTCAGCACAAGGCGGGTTGCGAAACGCTGCATACGTGATTCCACCGCAAAGGTAAGGGTCCGGGGGCCGACAGTCCGGCTATTTCACCCCGCCAAAAACATATTTGCCAATGAGATCGCCCAGATCCACGGAGGATTCTGTTTCAACGATCATGCCGCCGGGCTTGAGCGGATCATCGGAGCCGCCCGGGGAAATCTTGACGAACTTGTCGCCGATAAGGCCGCTGGTCTTGATGGAGGCAATGGCGTCGTCGGTCAGGTGCACGTCCTTGTCCAGGGTCAGGGCCACCAGGGCGCTGTGATCCTTGGGATCAAGCCCGATGCCCGACACCCGGCCGATGCGCACGCCGGCCATCTCCACATACGCGCCGCTTTTAAGGCCCGTCACATCCCGGAACTTGGCCGTGACCTGGTAGCCGTCCCCGCCGATGACCTCGAGTTTGCCGAGTTTGACCGTCAGGTAGGCAACACACAAAAGGCCTGCCAGGACAAAGATGCCAACCGACGTTTCCATCGTGTACTTTTTCATACGACAAGCCTTTTACGGCGAACCCGCGCAACATGCAACACGCGGCCGCCTTCTCCATTACAACAAAAACGAGGTCAGGATATAATCCGAGACCAAAATGACCACACAGGACAAGACCACGGCTGAGGTGGTGGCCAGGCTGACGCCTTTGGCCCCGAACCCGCCCGGACGGGTGTGGGTGAAATAGCCTTCGTAGCAGCAGATGGCGGCCACGAGCAGGGCAAAGACCAGGGACTTGGCAAACCCGCCGGTCACGTCGGTCAGTTCCACCGTGGCGTCGATGCGGTCGAAATACACGCCGGGATTGATGCCAAGCAGCACACAGCCGCTGATATAGCCGCCCATGATGCCGACTACGTCGAAAATGGCGGTCAGCAGGGGAAAGCAGATCAGCGCCGCCGCCAGACGCGGGGCCACCAGGAACCGCATCGGATTGATGTCCATGGTGGTCAGGGCGTCGATCTGCTCGGAAATGCGCATGATGCCAAGTTCGGCGGCCATGGATGAGCCGGCCCGGCCGGTGATCATGATGGCGGTCAGCACCGGACCGAGTTCGCGGATGATGGACAGGGCCACGGCCGCGCCAAGCAGGCCCTCGCTGCCGAATTTGACCAGGGTGTAATAGCCTTGGAGGCCGAGTACCATGCCGGTAAAAAGTCCGATCAGCGCAATGACGAAAATGGATTTGACCCCGATGAAGTAGACCTGCTGCACGATCTTGGTCCACGACGGAGCCGGGACCAGGATGCGCCACAGACCCTGGACGAGGAAAATGGCCAGACCGCCAAGCTCGGCCACAAAGGACAAAACGGCGCGGCCGAGAGCGGCAAACGGGGAGCACAGCAGGGAAAGGGCAGTATGTGTCATCGCATCCAGGCTCGGCAATTGGTCTTTCACGGGCCGGCCGGGTTTCGGGTTACACTTCTTTAAGGCAAATGGGAAGCGGGGCGGGCGGGTCTGGGGTTGACGACTTCAACATTACGGTTTAACCGTTTGTTTAAACCAAACAGTCAAACCGGAGAATCCGATGGCCGAAGCTCCAGATGTTCTGACCCGCATTCTCGATGCCGCAACCGAAGCATTCGGCCGGGAAGGCTATGCCGGGGCCAAAGTCGAGGCCATCGCCCGCCGGGCCGGGGTCAACAAGGCGGGGCTGTATTACCATGTCGGCACCAAGGAAAAGCTCTACGAGGCCGTGATACTGCGTCTTTTCGGCCAAGTGGCCGGCACCCTGGAACAGGCTGCCGCTCCCGAGGCGTCACCGGTCCAAGCGCTGGCCGCCCTGACTGCCGCCCTGGCCGATCTCTTCTCCCGTCTGCCCATGCTGCCCCGGATCATGGCCATGGAGATGGCCTCGGGCGCAGCTACGCTGCCGGCGACGGCGCTGGCCGAATTTCAACGCATTTTTGCCGTGACCCGGGGCATTCTGGCCCGGGGGCAGGCGGCGGGGCTGCTTGTCCCGACCGAACCGGTGTTTGTCCATCTCACCCTGGTCGGCTCGCTTATCGTCTACTCCCTGTCCGAACCGCTGCGGCTGCGTTTTGCCGAGGCGGGCCGGGGCATGGGAATGCGTTTGGATATGCCTTTGACCGACATGGCGGCTTTTCTGGCCCAGGTCGTGGGACGTGGTTTGTCTGCGGCCGACAGTGGTGACGTTTTGCCCGGAGGCGGCGCATGAGACAGCTTTCCTTGTTGCTCCCGGTCGTGTTGCTGCTGGCCGGTGTTGTCCCGGGCTGCACCAAGCCGGCGCCAACGACCTACCAGGGCTATGTTGAGGGCGAGTTTGTCTATGTGGCCGGCAAATTGGCCGGACGCCTGGATCAACTGCTCGTTTCGCGCGGGGAGCGCGTCACGGTCGGGCAGCCGCTCTACGTCTTGGAACATGGCTATGAGGCGAAGGGGCTGGCCCTGGCCGAGGCGGATCTCCGGCAGGCCGAGGCCACCCTTGATGACCGCAAGAAAGGACTGCGTCCTGACGAGATCGACCAGATCCTGGCGGATCTGCGCCGGGCCGAGGCCGCCCACGATCTCTCGCGCCTGGAATACGAGCGCCGAGTCAAGCTCTACGCCTCGGCCACCATTGCCAAGGAAGAGCTTGATACATCCCGCACCACCAACGTCCGGGACAAGCATCAGGTCAAAGAGCTGGAGGCCAAGCTGGCCACCGGACGGCTGCCGAGCCGCATAGACCAGATCAAGGCGGCAGCCGACGCCGTGGACGCGGCCCGGGCGGTTGTCGGGCAGGCGCAGTGGAATCTCGACCAGATGAGTCAGGCGGCCGGGGTGGCCGGGCTGGTCTACGATGTGGTGCACTACCAGGGCGAGTGGGTGGCAGCCGGGAGTCCGGTGGTGGTCCTCCTCCCCGAGCGCAACGTCAAGGCCCGGTTTTTCGTGCCCGAGGCCGTGGCCGGGGCATTGGCCGTGGGCAGCGCCATCCACGTTTCATTCGATGGCGGACCCGGCCCGGTGGCGGCCACGATCACCTATATCGCGCCCAAGGTGGAGTACACCCCGCCGGTCATCTACAGCCAGGATTTCCGGGAAAAGCTCGTCATCATGGTGGAGGCCGCCTTTGCGCCGGCCGATGCCGCCCGGATGCATCCCGGCCAGCCCATTGACGTGTCTCTGGAGATCGGCGGCAGCGGAGGCGGGAAATGACGCCCGAGGCCCCGGTCATCGACGTCGTCGGCCTGACCAAGGTTTTTGGCCACAAAACCGTGGTGGACCATCTGGACATGCGGGTGGCCAAGGGGGAAATCTACGGTTTTCTCGGTCCCAACGGTTCGGGCAAGACCACGTTTATCCGGATGCTGTGCGGGCTTCTTCGCCCGGACGACGGGCACGGCCAGTGCCTGGGCTTTGACGTGCGCACCCAGGCTGAACTTATAAAGCCCCATGTCGGCTACATGTCCCAGAAATTTTCCCTCTACGAAGACATGACCGTGCGGGAAAACCTCGATTTCATTGCCCGCATGTATGCTGTCCCCAACCGCGCAGCCGCCATTGACCGCACCATCGGGCGCATGAACCTCGGGCGCTTTCGCGACCAGTTGGCCGGCACCCTGTCCGGCGGCTGGAAGCAGCGTCTGGCCCTTGCCGCCTGCATGATCCACGAGCCAAGGCTCCTGCTTCTCGACGAACCGACAGCCGGGGTTGATCCCATGGCCCGGCGCGATTTCTGGGACGAGGTCCACAAATTGGCCGGCGAAGGCATAACAGCCCTTATTTCCACGCACTATATGGACGAGGCCGAGCGTTGCCACCGGTTGGCGTATATCGCTTACGGCCATCTCCTGGCCACGGGCACGGTCCAGGAGATCGTGGCGGCCGAGCGTCTTGTCACCTATGAAATCGCCGGGCCGCAGCTCTACGGCATCATCGACGCGATTCGCGCCTTGCCCGGGGTCGAGCAGGTGGTGGCCTTTGGCGTCACCCTGCACGTGAGCGGCCGCGATGCCGACGCCCTGGCCCGAAGCCTCGCCCCCTACGGCGCAGCACCCCTGACGCTGCGGCAGATCCCCTCCAATCTCGAAGAGGTTTTCATCAGCCTCATGCGCAAGGCGGTGGTGTGATGGTGCGCGTCTTTGGTCTGTCCCCGGTCCGGTTTGCGGCCATGGTCTCCAAGGAATTCACCCAGATGCGTCGGGACCGGGTGACCTTTGCCATGATGGTCGGCATCCCGTTGCTCCAGCTTATCCTCTTTGGCTTTGCCATCAACTCCGACCCCAAAAACCTGCCCACCGCCATCCTCGACAACGACCGCACAGCCTTTTCCCGGGACATGGCCACGGCCATGAAAAACAGCGCCTATTTCAAGTTCACCAAGGAAATAAGCACGGAAGCCGAGGCCGACGAACTGTTGCGCCTGGGGCGCATCCAGTTCGTCCTGACCATTCCCCAGAATTTCGGCCGCGATCTGGTGCGCGGCGAGCGCCCGGTGGTGCTGCTTGAAGCCGACGCCACCGACCCATCGGCCACGTCCAACGCCGTGGCCGCCATCCGGCAAGCCGCAACCGATGCCTTCAACCGGGATCTGACCGGTCCCTTGCTGCCGTTGCGGGCAACCGACGGCCCGGTGACCCTGCGTCTGCACGCCCGCTACAATCCCGAGGCCGTGACCCAGTACAACATCGTGCCCGGCCTTATGGGCGTGGTCCTGACCATGACCCTGGTCATCATCACTTCGCTGGCCATCACCCGGGAGCGCGAGCGCGGCACCATGGAAAACCTGCTCATCACGCCGGTGAGGCCGGTGGAAGTGCTGCTCGGGAAGATGCTGCCCTATATCGTGGTGGGCTACATTCAGATGGGGCTTATCATCATTGCGGCCAAAGTGATCTTTCAGGTGCCGGTCGTCGGCAGCCTGCCGTTGCTTTTCCTGGTGTCATTTCCGTTTATCGCGGCCAATCTGGGTGTTGGCATCACCTTTTCCACCATTGCCCAGAACCAGTTGCAGGCCGTGCAGATGTCGTTTTTCTTCTTTTTGCCGTCGATCCTGCTGTCAGGATTCATGTTTCCCTTTCAGGGGATGCCCGAGTGGGCGCAGTGGATCGGCTCGGTGCTGCCACTGACGCATTTTTTACGGGTGGTGCGCGGCATAGTGCTCAAAGGCAACACCTTTGCCGACATCGTGCCCCATCTGCTGCCGATCTGTCTTTTTCTCCTGGTTTCCCTCGGTGTTGGGGTCAAACGCTATCGCCAGACGCTCGATTAATTGAAAGAACCGGGAACACCCGGCGCCATCCCCCCGGCCGCCGGAGACATTTTTTTCCATTTTCCAACTACGCCAGACGCATGAAGAAGGCCGGGCCGCCATCGCTGCCTCCGGCCAGCCGCCGGCCGTCGGGGGACCAGCTCAGGCAGGTGACCCGGTGGCTTTCCAGGGCAAAAAGCGGGGCCGCGCCCCGGCGGTCGACGCTGCCCAGAAACACCACGCCGCCGTCAAAGCCGCCGGCCACCAGCGGCATGGCCGGATGGGCGGCCACGGCCCCGAGCATCCCGTGCTCAAAGGCGCCGAAGACCAAGGCTTCCCGGGCAGCCGGATCGACATCAGCCCCGACCGGCCAGCCCACAAAGGCCTGTTCGCCGCCGGTCCACAACGTGTTTCCGTCGCTGGCAAAGGACAGGCAGCGGACCTTGGCCGGATAGCCTTCCAGCAGATACCCGGCTGATTGGGCCAGATCGTAGACCCGAACGCTCTTGTCCTGGGTGGCCAGGGCCATCCGGTCGCCGTCCGGGGAGAACACCACCGTCAGGTTGGAGCCGGGACCGTCCAAGCGGTTGCCGGTCGCACCGGGACGCACCGGGGCATAGACGGTCACGCCGTCGTAGTGGCTGGCGGCCAGGGCCCGGCCGTCGGGACTGGCGGCCAGGCCGGCGATGGTGCTTGGCAGTTCGGGGAGCTGGCTGGGCGTCAGGTCGTCACCGGTAAAAAGAACGACCTGCTTGCCGACCGCGGCGGCGAGGACCCGGCCGGTGGCGCAGGCTGCCACATGCTCGACCCACTGGCCCGGAAAGGCGGCCAGCTCCCGCGCTCCGGTCTCCGGGGTGGTGAGCATCACCCGGCCGTCGTCGCCGCCGCTTATAAAACCATGGGGCGAAGCGGCCAGACACAGGGCCGCGCCGGTGTGGGCGGCAGCGAAATCGGTTTCTCCGGTTTCGGTGTCGAGCAGGGCGATGCGGCCGTCGCCCAGGGCGTAGGCAACGGTCTCGCCGTCGCTTAAAAAGGCGCAGCCGGCCACATAGGATCCGAAATCGGCCGTAAGCAGCCCTTGGAGTTCGGCGTCAGGCGTAAACGTCATGCTGTTCCCTCCGGGGCCGCACAGCCGGCAAGCCCGTGTTTGAGTGCTTCGCGGTCGAGGTCGCGGCCGATGAACACGGCCCGGCTCTGGCGCGCTTCGCCATCAGCCCAGGGCGTGCCCCAGGCGGTTTCCAGAAACATGTGCACCCCATGGAAAATAAACCGCTGCCTGGCTCCGGCCACAGCCATGATGCCCTTGGACCGATAGATGTCCTGGCCTTTTGTCTGCAGGAGCCGGCTGAGGAACTCGCCCAGGCGTTCGGCGTCCAGGGGGGTGTCCAGGGTCAGGCTGACCGACTCGATGCCGTGTTCCTGAATGTGGTTGCCCGGGGCGGCTTCGGCCCGGGCAGGATTGCCAAACAGGAGCTTGCCAAGGTCAAAGGCGTTGCGATCAAGCAGGGTGGCAATGGGCAGGTCGCAACGGACAGCGGCGATGACTTGCGCCGTGTCGTTTAGGCGTCCCACGGCGCGGCGGATGTCTTCCACCACCTCCGGGGCCACGAGGTCGGTCTTATTGAGGATGACCAGATCGGCGTAGACCACCTGCTCCAGAACCTGCCTGTTTTCAGCCGCGTGGCGGGTGAAGTGCAGGGCGTCGACCACCGTGGTCACGGAGTCGAGTCGAAAGGCCTCGCGGGTGTCCTCGTCCATGGCAAAGGTCTGGACGATGGAGGCGGGGTCGGCCAGGCCGGTGGTTTCGAGCAGCACGGCGTCGTAGGCCCCGCGGCGCTTGGCCAGACCGGACAGGACGCGGATGAGGTCGCCGCGAACGGAGCAGCAGATGCAGCCGTTGTTCATGAGGTAGATCTCCTCGTCGGAGGAGACGACCAGCTCGTTGTCGATGCCGATTTCACCGAATTCGTTGACGATGACGGCAAATCGCCGGCCGTGGTTTTCGGTGAGCAGGCGGTTTAGGAGCGTGGTCTTGCCGGCCCCGAGAAAGCCGGTGAGCACGGTAACGGGAATAGAAGCCATAAAAATCCCCCCGGGGTTGAACTACGGACCGGGGGGTATCACCAAACCGGGCAAAGGGCCAGTCAGGAAGGGGTCGGGGGATGACGAACTCCCGGCCGGGCCGGGGCCGTCTCAGTGGGTATTGCCATAGGCCAGTTCGAAATCGACCAACTCACGGCTGCGGGCCACGGCGCGGTCTTCGGTGTTGCCGGCAACGCCCAGGTGGGACACGAGCCGTCCCGAACGGTCGCTGATGTCGGCGGCAAACGACGCGCAGTAATCGCCACGCGGGGTCAGGTCGATCCGATAGCCCTTGTACTCGTCATGCAGGAAGGTGTTCATGACGCCTCCTTTTGTGTCTCTCGCAATGAAAGAGATAATCATTTTCAATTTTCTGGCAAGGAATACAAGGCACAGGGGGTATTCATTCAAAAATGTAAAAAAGAACGCCGCCCCGTGGAGAGACGGAGCGGCGCATGGTCCGCGTCGGGAGAGGGGGGGGCCGGCGCGGGCCAAATAGCAGCCGGGGCCGACCGGGCGGACGGTGCGACCCCCGGCGTTGCGGTTTCGGGCTACTCGTCGACCTTGCCGATGGTGGTCACGCAGCAGATTTTATCCCACGAATAGTAGGTGTTAAGCGTTTCTTCACCCTGTTTGACGGTGATGCGCACGAACTCGTCGCCCAGGAACAGGGTGGCGCTTTCGTAGATCTTGCCGTCATTGATCTGGATCTTCACGCCTTTGCGCAGTTTGCGGGAAAGGGTTCCGTGGACCGGCGAAGAGGCGTATTCGAAGACTTTTTCAAGGGTTTGCTTCTGCATGGATGTAGCTCCTTTTGACAAATTTCGACATATTTCTGTTCGGTTATCCCTTAACCCTTCTGGGTCAAAAATCAATGTCAAAAATAGGGCAGGCGCACAGCATTGTGTGACTTCAGTTTGTTGCAATGAATTCAGTGTGTTGAATTCATAAACGGCAAGGCTGGCGGTCGCGGGCAAGATGGGGCTGGCCGAAACTGTCCCAAAGCAAGCCGTCCGGACGGCTGGCGATGCGTTGTTACGAAAAAGGCAAGGTGGGGAAGGGACGGAAAACAGCGAAATGGCCGTGCCGGTCCGTCCTGGCGGCGGACCGGCGGCGGGCAGGCAGAGTCTAGTCGGCCTTGATCTCGGGACGCATGGACAACACCGGAACGGTGGCCGTCTTGATGACCTTTTCGGCCACGGAACCGAACAAAATCTTGTCGATGCCCTTGCGGCCGTGGGTACCCAGCACAATCATATCCGCGCTGACTTCCTCGGCGGCCCGGACGATCTCCTCAGCGGCGTAGCCGGACACGACCCGGCCTTCGACCGGGACGCCCTTGAAGTATTCCTTCACAAAGGAATCCATGGTGTCCGACGCGCCGCTGACGATGCCGGAGACGAAATCATCAATGTAGCTGGCCTGGACATGGAACTCGACATATTGGGTCAGGGACGGGGCCACGTACAGGGCCACGACTTTCGAGCCAAGGGCCGCAGCCAGGGTCTTGGCGTATTCGGCCACCTTGGGGCTGACTTCCGAAAAATCCAAGGCACACAAAATGGTCTTGATGGCAACCATGGCTTGCTCCTCTCGTGTTTCGGGTTACGGGCCGGGCAATCCTAGCACGGCAGGATACAAAGCAAAAGATGCTTTTCGCGGTACCGTGTCAACGGCTGCGCAAAACCCGGCGCTGGCGAAAGCCCTCGATGGGATCGGCCACCAGGCGGTTGAGGGCCACACTGACGGCCACGGTCCCAAGTAGGGCGATAACCGGCAGATGAGTGCGGCCGCAGGCGTATTCGACCACCATGATGACCGTCCAGTGGGTGATGTAAATGGGATAGGACAGTTCGCCGATGGCCCGGTCAAAGGCCATCTTCTTGGTCAGCCGGAACAGGAAGGGAATCGACAGCACGGTTGCGGCGTAGAGATAGAGTTCCTTGCCCATGAAGCCCGGCAGGAACTGGTAGCCCACGATGGCTGCCAGATAGAGGCCGGCGACCTTCCATAGCGTGGCCCGGGGAATGTCCACGGGTTTGAGGGCGGCATAGAGCCGGTAGGCCAGGATGCCGAGCAGGAAAAAGCCGCATTCCACCGGGAAAAACCGCTGTTTCCAGGGATCAAAGGGCAGATCGGCCAGATAGATAAGCGCCCGCAAGGCAAAGCTCGCTCCGGCCAGGGCCAGGAGCAGCCCGGTGCTGCGGCGCGCCAGCCAAGGGGCCAGGGCGTAAAACACCAGCTCCAGGGACACGGTCCAGGCCTGGGGGATGAGCAGGAAAAACCAGGCGGGCGTTGCCCGGTACAGGGCGTCGGTACTGAACGCCAGACTGCCGGCATCGGTAATATGGCTGAAAAACAGCAGGTCCTGGCCGAAGATCGTCAGGTTGGCAGCGGCGAGCAGGGCGGCCGTGCCGGGCGCGAGTTTGTCAAGCCAGGTCTGCCACGGCCCAAGGAGCAGGGCGGTATGCAGGCCGAACTTGAAGACCAGGGAGATGCCCAGGGACAGGAAAAGCACCGCCCAATAGAGTGGAAAAAGGCGCAGGAAGCGGTTGGAGAAAAAAAGCCGCGTCTGTCCCGGGCCGTTGTACTTCTCGGTCAGGATCAGGGCCATGTAAAAGCCGGAAATGATGAAGAAGACCTTGATGGCCATATAGGCGTCGGTCATCACCAGACCATAGAGCGGCCCGGTGTGGTTTATGACCACGGCGACGGCCAGGAGAAATCGGACCAGACCCATGCGGCGTTGTTGCCTCTCGTTTATGCAGTTCTCCCGGTGAGAGGGCCGGGGGGCTGCTCTCCCCCCGGCCGCCGGAGGCGCTCTTTTTCTTCTCGCTCTTCTACCCCAGCGCCTAACCCTTCAGGGCCTTGGTGAGCTTGGCCTTGTCGTCGCTAAAGAGCTTGTAGTTGATGGCGTCTTCCATGGCCTGGAAGCTGGCTTCGATGACGTTGTGGGACACGCCGACGGTGACCCAGCGCCGGGCCGCATCGCCGCACTCAACCAGAACGCGCACATGGGAGGCTGTGCCGCAGCCGCCCGGTTCGCAGTCGTCGCGCTTAAGGCCTGACAGGACCCGGACCTTGAAGTCCAAAAGGCGCATCTCGGCCAGTTTCGGATAAAAGCCGCGAAGCGCTTTGCGGATGGCTTTGTCCAGGGCGTTTACCGGGCCAAGGCCGGTGGCGGCGGTGTGTTTGACCCGGCCCCCCACCTTGATCATGACCGTGGCTTCGGTCAGCGGTGCCGCCCGGTCGTAGACATTGTCGTCGAGCACCCGGTAGCGCACCACGGTGAAGTAGCTGCGCGCCCGGCCGAGGACGCGGTTTAAAAGCAGTTCGTAGGAGGCTTCGGCCGCGGAATACTCATACCCTTCGGACTCGCGTTCCTTGATGGTGGTCAACAGTTCCAGGACGAAGGGGTCGTTTTTGTCCAGGTCGAAGCCGAATTCCCGGGCCTTGAAGAGGATGTTGCTCTGGCCTGAGAGGTCGGACAGGAGCACCCGGCGCACGTTGCCGACGGTCTCGGGGGTGACGTGCTCATAGGTGCGGGGATTTTTGACCACGGCCGAGACATGCACCCCGCCCTTGTGGGCAAAGGCACCGTCGCCGACATAGGGCTGGTTGGACGGCGGGGCCTGGTTGACCATTTCGGAGACGAAATGGGCGGTCGGGGTCAACAGCGCCAGCTTGCCCTCGGGCAGGCAGTCGATGCCGAGCTTGACCGTCAGCGAGGGGATGATGGAGCACAGATTGGCGTTGCCGCAGCGTTCGCCATAACCGTTTATGGTTCCCTGGACCTGCACGGCCCCGAGGGCCACGCCCTCAAGGGAGTTGGCCACGGCCACCCCGGAATCATTGTGGGCGTGGATGCCGAAGGGCACTCCGGGCAGCGCTTCGACCACGGCCGTGACGATCTGGCGAAATTCACCCGGCAGGGTGCCGCCATTGGTGTCGCAAAGGACCAGGACGTCTGTGCCGGCCTCGTGGGCCCGGCGCAAGACGGCCAGGGCGTAGTCGGGATTGGCCTTGTAGCCGTCGAAAAAGTGCTCGGCGTCAAAAAACAGCTCTTTGACGTGGGGGCGCAGGAAGGCCAGGGAGTCGCCCACCAGCTCGAGGTTTCGCGGCAGGGTGGTGCCCAGGGCGTCGGTGACGTGGATGTCCCAGGACTTGCCGAAGATGGTGATGACCGGCACGGCCGCCTCGACCAGGGCTTTGAGGTTGGGGTCGGTGGCAGCGGTTGCCCGGTGGTTGTGGGTGCTGCCAAAGGCGGCGATGGCAGCGTTTTTGAGGCTGTAGTTCTGAATTTCCTGGAAAAACCGCTTGTCGGTCGGATTGGACCCGGGCCAGCCGCCCTCGATGTAGGCCACGCCCAGCTCATCGAGTTTGAGCGCGATGCGCAGCTTGTCCTCGGTGGTGAGGCTTATGTCCTCGGCCTGGGTGCCGTCGCGAAGAGTCGTGTCGTAGATAAAAACGCGTCGCATAGTGTATCGCTTGTGGGTACCGGGGCGCGGTCGCCTGACGCGCCCCGGTCGTGTGCAGTATCGGCCGGCCGGGGACACAGCGGTGTTCCCGGCCGGCCCAGGACGCGAAACAGGCGGTGTTTCGCGCCAGAACCCGCCCTAGCAGGCCTTGATCGGAGCCTGGGACAGCCCGAAGGCGTCGTGCAGGGTCCGAACGGCTAGTTCGAGGTACTTTTCCTCGATCAGGCAGGTAATCTTAATCTCGGAGGTGGCGATCATCAGGATGTTGATGTTTTCCTTCTTGAGGATGGTGAACATCATGGAGGCGACGCCGGAGTGGCTGCGCATTCCCACACCGATGACCGAGACCTTGCAGACATTGGTATCGTGCTGGATTTCCGCTGCGCCGATTTCCGGCTTCAGCCTTCCCAGGATATCCATGGTCTTGTCCAGGTTGCTCCGGGAGATGGTAAAGGTCATGTCGGTGCGGCCTTCGCGGCCGGTATTCTGGATAATCATGTCCACCAGGATGCCGGCCTCGGCAATGGGGGAGAAGATGGCGGCGGCCACGCCCGGGCGGTCGATGACGTTTCTGACCGTGATGCGGCACTGGTCCTTGTCGTAGGCGATGCCCGAAACCAGCACGTCTTCCATTTCCGTATCCTCCGAAGTGACCAGGGTGCCGGGATCGTCGGTGAACGTCGAGCGGACACGAACCGGTACGTTGAATTTCTTGGCTAATTCCACCGAACGAATCTGCAGGACCTTGGCCCCCATGCTGGAAAACTCCAGCATCTCGTCATAGGAAATGCGGTCGAGTTTGCGGGCCGTGCTGCACAGATTGGGGTCGGTGGTGTAGACGCCGTTGACATCGGTGTAGATCTCGCAGACCTCGGCATCCAGGGCCGCAGCCAGGGCCACGCCGGTGGTGTCGGAGCCGCCCCGGCCAAGGGTGGTCGGCCGGCCGAGGCAATCAACACCCTGGAAACCGGCCACCACCAGGACGTCGTAGTCCTCAAGCAGCCCCAGAAGGCGCGGGGTGTCGATTTCCATGATGCGCGCCCGGGTGAAATTGGAATTGGTGGTGATGGGAATCTGGAAGCCGAGCAGGGACCGGGCGCGCAGCCCCGCGTCCTTGCACAGCATGGCGAAAAGGGCCACTGAAACCTGTTCGCCGGTGGTCACCAGCACGTCGAGTTCGGCCGGATCGGGACTGGGGGAAAACTCCCGGGCCAGATCAAGCAGCCGGTTGGTTTCGCCGGACATGGCCGAAAGGGCCACCACCAGCTTGTACCCGGCAGCGTGGGCCTTTTGCGCCCGGGACAGGACCAGGCGCATCCGCTCCAGGCCCTTGACCGACGTACCGCCGTATTTCTGCACCATAATCCGCATGGTCGCCTCCAAAAAAATGCCGGGGGACAGGCATCCCCCCGGATGATCAGCCGTCCACAAGACCCGGGCAGGCCGCAGCCAGGGCAGCCAGGGCGGCACAGCCCCGCTCGCCGAAGGCGGTCATCCGGCACAACCGGCCGGTCGTCGCCGGCAGCCAGTCGCACTCCAGACGATGGGGCGGCTGCAGGTCCCGGGGCAGATACTCGGCCCATTCCACGACCACGATGGCGTCGTTTTCCGCCGCCGCCTCCAGGTGTTCCTCAACCGAAGGATCGCCGCCGGGAATCCGGTAGAGATCGACGTGGAACATTTCCGGCCGGGTCGGGTAGACATTGACGATGTTGAAACTCGGACTGGCCACTTCGGCGTCGTCCCCGCCGGGCAGCGCACCAGCCAGTCCCCGGACCAGGGTGGTTTTGCCCGATCCGAGGTCGCCGCGCAAGAGCAGGGAGGCCTGCATGGCCGCATCGGCCAGGATTACGGCCAAGGCCCGGCCAAGGGCCAGGGTGGCCGCCTCGTCGGGCAGCCGCAGGGACAGCGATGGGCTGGAAACCATGACCCGGGCTATTTCTTTAACAGCGTGCCCAGGATGTCGCGCATCCCGATGACGCCGACGATGACGCCGCCGTCCACCACCGGAATGGTGTGGTAGCCCTTGTCGGTCATGAGCGTGGCCACTTCGTCGATGGGGGTGGCCGAGGTCACCGTGACCGGGGAGGCGGTCATGGCATGAAAAGCGGTCAGGGCCGACATCTTTTCCACTTCCCGGTCCAGGTCCTTCATGGAACCAAGCGGAATAAACCCGTCGAGGAGCGAGAAGACCGAGGGCAGGGAGAGCTTTTTCTGCTGGGCCACCAGATCGGACTGGCACAGGATGCCGGTGATGGCCCCGGCGGCATTGACCACCGGCACGCCGTTGTAGCCCTTGTCAAAAAGGAGCTGGGCGGCGGCGCTGATTTCGGTGTCTTCGGCGATGGTGACGACATCTGCGGTCATCACGTCTTTGGCTGTGAGCATCCGTTACTCCGTGAGGGCCTGGGGCAGTATATTTGCGATTTCCGAGGCCAGATTGCCCCGCGCGGGATAGGCGGCAGCGAGCAATTCGCCAGCGCGTCCATGCCAATACACTGCAAGGCTGGCGGCGAGCAAGGGGGAAAGGCCTCTCGCCGCGAGGCTCCCGGCCAGTCCGGACAGCACGTCGCCCGAGCCGCCGACGGCCAGATTGGGGGCGATGACCGGACTGACGGCCACCAGACCGTCGGGTGTGGCCACCACCGTGGCCGGCCCCTTGAGCACGGCCACACAGCCAAAGCGCGCAGCCAACTCCCGGGCCGCGGCCGGCCGGTCGGCCTCGATCCCGGCAATGTCCGTCCCCAGCAGCCGGGCCGCCTCGCCCGGATGGGGCGTCATGATGGCATCCGGGCCGATCCTGCCGGTCAGCTCCGGCGAGATGGCCAGGAAATACAAGGCGTCGGCGTCGAGGATGACCGGACAGGGCAGGGGGAGCACGGCGTCCAGAAATCCGGCTGTATCGTCGTGGCGGCCAAGGCCCGGTCCCAGGGCCACCGCCCCGGCCCCGGCTGCAAAGTCGCGCACGGCTGGCGCATCTGCGGCGCAAAAATGGTTGCCGGACCCGATGGGCATGGTCATGACGTCGGGAAACCCGGCCTTGAGCGAAACTTCCACCGCTCCGGGACAAGCCACGCTCACCAGCCCCGATCCGGCCCGCAGCGCACCCAGGCCGGCCAGAAGCGGCGCGCCGGTCAGGCCCCGGCTGCCGCCGACCACCACCACCCGGCCGGCGCTGCCCTTGTGCAGCGTCGGTGAAACCGGACCCAGAGCACCAAGGATGCGCGGCGTGATGCGCCCGGCCCGGCAGGCATGGCGCTCCCGCACGGCTCTCGGGATGCCGATCTCGCGCACCAGCAGCCGCCCGACATACGGCGCGGCCTCCCCGGTGACCAGCCCGGTCTTGGCCGCCTCAAAGGTCACCGTGGCCCGGGCCGTCACCGCCACCGGCCAAGGCCGGCCGTGCACCCCGTCCAGGCCCGAGGGGATGTCCAAGGGCAAAAATTATACGAACCGCTTGGCCAGCCCGTTGACCGCTGCAACCACGTCAGCCAGCTCCGGCCGCAGCGGGCCGTGAAATCCGGTCCCCAGCAGACCGTCGACAAGGATGTCCGGCGCATCAACCCCGGACAAGTCCACTCTCGCCAGCGGCACCATCTCCAAGCCCAGCGTCGCCGCCAGCCGGACGTTATAGCCTGCCGCGCCCCGGTACTTCCCCCTTGGCCGGGCCAGGGCCACCGTGACCCGCGCCCCACGGTTGTCCAGATGCCGGGCCAAAGCCACGGCATCGCCGCCATTGTTGCCCGGACCGGCCAGGAGCAGCACCCGTTTGCCGGCCACCTCGCCCACCTCGCCAAGCAGGGCGTGCATGGCCTCGCGGCTGGCGTTCTCCATGAGCGCCAGAAACGACATGCCGCACTCGGCCACACAGGCCGCATCCCACCCGGCAATTTCAGTCGGCGTCGGCAAGGGGTCAAAATAAGCGATGATCCAGGAGCATGACGATCTCCTTTATGT
>NZ_MLBG01000034.1 GCF_001936595.1 Desulfovibrio sp. DV | reverse complement strand
TGAAAGGGGGTCGATGGTGTGGACGGGGTAAGGAACTGTTGCGGATGCGGGAGTGGGGAAAGACTGTAGGGCGCGGGAGCGCTTGCTCTTTCGGAAAGACACTTGCGTTTTCAAAAAAAACACCTGCCCATATTTCAGAAATGCGTCCGGGGCGGTTTTGCGCGAGGCTTTGATCGCGCAAAACCGCCCCGGACGCTGGCGAGTTGGGGTCTGGGATTTGGCTGGCGGTTGCGGGCGGCTTCCGGCCGCAACCGCCAGCCAAATCCCAGACCCCATTCTCTCACGCACGCATACCCACCGACCCGCCCTCCAAACCTGCACCCGCTTACAAACCAGGAGCAGGGGTCCGGGGGGATCATCCCCCCGGCCGCCGGAGGCCTCTTCGCCTTCGTTTTCGCCTTTACCTTCCCATCCCCATCCCTACCCGAACACCTTGATATCGGCTCCGAGCACGCCGACGATACGGTCGTCGATGCGGATGGGGGTGGAGATGGTGAGGCAGTATTCGTTGGAGGCTTCGGACATGTAGATGGGGGAAATGGAGGTATCCTGGTTGGTCACGACGCCGGTGAACCAGGGGCGGGTGGACCAGTTCTTGCCGACCATGGAGGCTCGCGAGGCGGCGCGGAAGTGGGCGGGAGCGATATTTTCCGTGACTTGGACGCCGGCGGCGTCAGTGGCGTAGAGGAGTTCCAGGAAGGTATTTTGGGCCAGGGCCTGGCGCATGAGGCGTTCCATTACGGAGCGGTCCAGTGCGGCCATTTCGGGTGCGCCGGCCAGGGTTTCGACGGCATCCTGGGCGGCTCCCTGGCCGATCAATTTGAAGACGCCGTTTAATTTGATGAGTTCTTCGATTTCACCGCCGAGGGCTTCGATGGTGGCGGCGGAACGGACCATGCCGTCGGTGGTGCGGCCGGACAGGTCGCGGATGCGTTCGATGGCCGACTGGATGCGTTCGCTGGCGGCCACCTGTTCATCCGAGGCCTTGGCGATGGAGACGACCTGGGCGGAGGCGTCGCCGGACAGGGTGACGATCTGGCCAAGGGCGGCCCGGGACTGGCCGGCCAGGGTGGTGGCGTCGTCCACGGCGCCGGCGGCCTGATCCATGTGGCGGATGTTTTCGAACGTGCCGCTTTGGATGGCCTGGATGACCTTGCCGACTTCGGCGGTGGCGGTCATGGTTTTTTCGGCCAGCTTTCGCACCTCGTCGGCCACGACGGCGAAACCGCGTCCGGCCTCGCCGGCGCGGGCGGCCTCGATGGCGGCATTGAGGGCCAGCAGATTGGTCTGGTCGGCGATATCGGAGATGACGGTCATGACCTCGCCGATGGATTCGGCCTGGCGGCCGAGGTCGGCCATGTTGGACTTGAGGGCGGCAGCCAGGGTGGAAACCCTGCCGATGGCCGCCACCGAATCGTCCACGACCGAGGCTCCTTCGGCGGCCCGGCGTCGGGCCTCTTCGGCGGCGGAGGCGGCCTGTTCGGCGCTTTTGGCCACGGCCACCGTGGCGTCCACCATGACGGACACGGAATCGGCGGTTTCATCGATGCAGGTCTTCTGCTCTTCCGCCCCGGACGAGACATCGCGGGCTTCCTGGCGAAGGGAGCTGGTGGCTTCCTTGATGGAGTCGGCCACGGTTTCCAGGGTTTCGCCGGCCCCGAGCATGCCCAGGCGTCTGGCTTCATCCTTTTTAACGGCCCGGCGGGCCTCGCGGGAGGCTTTTTCAGCGGCTGCGGCGTGGGCTTCGATCTCGGCGGCACGGCCCTTGGCCAGGGTAAGCTGGCTTTCCAGGTTCGCCACCATGGTTTCCAGGCTTTGGCGCAGGAGGCCCAGACGGCCGATGAAGCGTGGATCGTCCGGGAGCCGCTCCACCCGGCCCTCGCCCACCCGGGTGGCGTAGCCGGCCAACAGGTCCAGGGGGCGCATGAGATGGCGGCCAAGCAGGGCCAGGAACAGGGCCACAATAATGGCGGCGCAGGCCAGACTGGTTGCGGACGAGGCGGTCAGGGTCTCGCCCGGCATGGCGTCGAGCAGCTTGGACAAGGCGGCCAGATCGGCCCGGGCGGCGCTTTGGTCGGCGCTGCCCAGGTCGCGTTCGACCCGGGCCAGGGAGGCCTTGGCCGTATCGGTGAGACTGGAGAGCCGCCAGTTGGCGGCGACATTGGCGGCCAGGACGACAAGGGCAAAACCGATGATGGTGGTCAGGGTCAGCCGCAACTGTAGGGATACACGCATACGCCCCCCGTGACACAAATGGGAAGGGAAAGAGGTGGCGGCCGATCAGACCCACCCCACGTGGTCCGACCGGCCGGCACACAAGAACCGGAACGATTTCAAGGAAACGTATCACACGGCAGCGCCAAGTCAACGGCCTGCAACAGATCGCGTTTTTTACAAAAAACGGAATTGTCGCCTAGGAGACGCGATCTCCCGGAGCAACCGGGACCGAGGCCGCGACCAGGGCCATGCCGCCGGCATGGCGCACGGCCAGGATCATGCCATGGGAAACGACCCCGCGCAGCTTTCTGGGCTTGAGGTTGGCAACCAGGGTGACCTGCCGGCCGACCAGTTCTTCGGGCTTGAAGTGTTCGGCCAGTCCGGCCACCACCTGCCGGGGCGCGTCCTCGCCGATGTCCACGGACACGGCATAGAGGCGGTCGGCTCCGGGCACCGGGGCCACGGACAAAACATTGCCCAGGCGCAGATCGAGCTTGGCAAAGTCCTCGTAGTCCACTTCCGCCGCTGGTCCGGGCTTGGCGGCCGGGGCCTTGTCCTTGGCCTTGCCGGCCTCTTTGGCGGCTTTGGCCTTGGGGGCGGCCGGGGCGGGTTCGTCCTTGGCCGCGACCTCCAGGCGGGGGAACAGATTGGAGGTCAGGGCCACCTGGGTTCCGGCGGGCAGCGGGGCAAACGCGCCGGCTTCGTCGGCCAGATTGACGGCGGCCGGGTCCTGGCCGAGTTGGGTCAGAAGCGTGGTTGCCGCCTCGGGCATAACCGGCAGCAGGCAGACGGCCACCTTGCGCAGGCCGCCAAAGACAGTGCGCATGACGGTGGCCAGCCGGTCGGTGCGGCCTTCCTTGAAAAGCGTCCAGGGGGCCGTGGCGTCGACGTATTTATTGAGTCCGCGCACGAGTTCCCACAGGGCGTCCAGGGCCCGGGAGAACTGGGCCGAGCCAAAAAGCGTCATATAATTGGCCACTGCCGCCTCGGCCAGCTGGGCCAGATCGTCATCGACGCAATCGGATGCCGCATCGGCCGGCATGACGCTGCCGAAATACTTGGCCGCCATGGCCAGGGTGCGGTTGGCCAGATTGCCCAGATCGTTGGCCAGATCGGCGTTGAAGCGGCCGACAAAGGCCTCGTCGGTAAAGCTCGCGTCCGCGCCGAAAACCATCTCGCGCAAAAGGAAATAGCGCATCCCGGACAGGCCGGCCCGGGCGGCCATGGCTGCCGGTTCGACGACGTTGCCCAGGGACTTGGACATCTTGGTGTCGCGCACCAGCCAATAGCCGTGGACATTCAAGCGCTTGTAAAGCGGCAGGCCCATGGCCAAAAGCATGGTGGGCCAGAACACGGCATGGGGCTTTAAGATATCCTTGGCCACCAGATGTTCGGCCGCGCCCCACCAGGCCGGGAACTCCGGGGCATCGGGCCAGCCCACGGCGGTCAGGTAGTTTATGAGCGCATCGAACCAGACGTAGGTGACGAAATTGGGGTCAAAGGGCAGCTCCACGCCCCAGGTCAGGCGGGATTTCGGCCGGGAGATGCACAGGTCGTCGAGCGCCCCGGATTCGAGCAGGCTGACCACTTCGTTTCGGTACTGGCGCGGGCGGATGAAATCCGGGTTGGCCTTGATGTGGTCGAGCAGCTGGCCCTGGTACTTGGACATGCGAAAGAAGTAGTTCTTCTCGGCGATGTAGTCCGGCTTGACCTTGTGGTCCGGGCACAGGCCGTCGACCAGTTCCTTTTCGGTCAGAAACCGCTCGCAGCCCTTGCAGTAGTGGCCGCCGTATTCGCCGAAGTAGATGTCGCCCTTGTCGTAGACCAGCTGCAGGGCGCGCTTGACGGCCGCGATATGGTCGGCGTCGGTGGTGCGGATAAAGCGCGTCGGCGTGATGCCAAGGGTCGGCCACAGGTTGGAGAACAGGCCGCTTATGGCGTCGGCGTATTCCTTGGGCGTCTGTCCGGCCTTGGCCGCGGCCTCGGCGATCTTGTCGCCGTGTTCATCGGTGCCGGTCAGGAAAAAGACGTCCTCGCCGCACAGGGCATGAAACCGGGCCAGGGCGTCGGCCACGATGGTGGTATAGGCATGGCCGAGGTGCGGCTTGGCATTGACGTAGTAAATGGGCGTGGTGATGAAAAAACGATTCACGATCCGCTCTCCGGTTCACGGGAAGGTTTGCCGCCTTGGCGGGCGTCCGGGCGTTTTGGCCGCGAACGATTGTGTTGCTGCTGGTCGGGAGCGGCCTCGCCGCCGGGACGCGGGGGACGGCGGCCGGGACGGCGGCCACGGCGCGAGGAGCGTCCGGCTCCTTCGCGGCCTTCGCCGGCCGGCTGGTTGGGACCGGCCGAGGCGGCGTCCTTGCCGGGAGCGGCGGATGGGACGGCAGCGACGGCGCTGTCGGGAGCGCCGGGTACGGCGGCCGGGCCGGAGGCGGCCGGCGGTCCCTGTTCGCGGCCCCGGCGGCGCTCGGTGTCGCGGGCCGGATCGCGGCCGTGCTCACGGCCCGGTTCACGGCCCTGGTCGCGGGCCGGATCGCGGCCCTGGTCACGGTTCGCCCCACGCCGGGATTCGCCCCGGGGGGCGGAGCGGCCGGATTCGGGCCGGGGCGACGGCGTCCGGGCTTCGGGCCGGGCCGGCTCGACCCGGACCGGTTCGGAGCGCGGGGCGTCGGGGCGGGAACCGTCGGGGGCCTCGATGACGCCTTCGGGCGCAACCGGGCGGTTTTCCACGGCCTGGGTCCATTCCTCCACGGTCATTTCGCGTTCGTCGCCGGCCTCGTCAAGGACGGTGACGGTTTCGCGAAAGAGGTTGGTGCGCAGCACCTTGGCCATGCCAAAGGCGGTGGCGAACTTCTTGCCGACCCGGGGACATTTCCTCTGGAACTGCTCGTAGTTTTCCTGCTCAAAGGACAGGCAGCACAAAAGCCGCCCGCAAATGCCGGAAATCTTGGTGGGATTGAGAAACAGGTTCTGTTCCTTGGCCATCTTGATGGTGACCGGGGCGAACTTGCGCATGAACCGGCGGCAGCAGCAGATCTGGCCGCAATTGCCGATGGCCCCGAGCATTTGCGTCTCGTGGCGCACGCCGATCTGGCGCAGTTCGATGCGGGTATGGTAGGCCTTGACCAGATCCTTGACCAGTTCGCGAAAATCGACGCGGCCGGGCGCGGTGAAATAAAAGACGATCTTGCTGCGGTCGTGGAGCACTTCCACGTCCACGAGCTTCATCTCCAGATTTCTGGTTTCGATGCAGCGGCGGCACAAGGTGTGGGCTTCGCGGCCGAGCTGGTCGTTCTCGCGGCGGGCATCGATGTCTTCCTGGGTGGGCATCCGGAAGATGGGTTTGAGTTCCTGTTCGGTGGCTGCCTCGGGCGGATCGTCGCGCACGACGACGACCCGTCCCATGCCGAGGCCCTGTTCGGTCTGGACGAGCACATCGTCGCCCATGGCCACCACAAAGGGGCCGGATTCGAAATAGTAAACCTGTCCGTGGTCACGGAACTTGATGCCGAGGATATGGCTCATGTACGCCCTATGTATGCGCCGCGCCGCGGCGGTAATCATCACCCAAACGAGGCTTATACTCCATATCCTGTCAAACGGCAAATGGCGTCACCGGGCCGTAATATTTTTCGCACAAAGTCGTTGACAAACTCCCCCCTCCTGCGTAGACCACGTCTTCGCCGCGCATGAGTGCAGCGCGGGCCATTAGCTCAATTGGTAGAGCAGCGGACTCTTAATCCGTTGGTTCAAGGTTCGAGTCCTTGATGGCCCACCAGAGATTTCAAGGGGTTCCGGTTTATAGCCGGGACCCCTTTTGCGTTGGCGCTTTTGCCCTCCGGGCAGTCGGGCGTGGCTTCCACCGATGGGCCGGGGCAAGGCGCGGCACGGGGCCCGGGCTTGACTTCGGCCCGGCCATGGACAATGGATCGGTATGGTCAAACGTGCTGCCGATTGGCTGGAAAATTCCGGGAATCGCCGCTCTACCCCTGCCGCGCGGGGCCGCCTGCTCCCGGCACTCCTGGCCCTGCTCCTCGTGGCGTCCTTCGCCACCCTGGCCCCGGCCGGCGACCAGACGCGCTTGTACGACGCCAAGGGCCGGTACCAAGGCCGGGCCACGACGAACACGGCCAACCCCGGGCAAAAAAACCTGTACGACCCGCACGGCCGCTATGTCGGGCGCGTCATGACCGACGACAACGGCAACACCCGCGTCTACGATGCCCACGGCCGCTACCAGGGCCGGGCAACGCAACGGCCGGCCCAGTCGACGTCGCAATAAAAGCACCCCGCAGCGGGTCCGAAGACCCCCGCCCCTCCCCGACACGACACGACGCGGCCCAAGCGGGCGGCATCAGGCCAACTCCAATACTTCTGCCGGCTTATAGTCAGGCCCTGCCCGGATGCAGCAATATGTTGCGCAACTCCTGCGCCAATATCCGGCAGCCGCCCGCAATGTAAATCCCACCAAAGTCTCAATACTCCATGACAACGCCATACCACTCTGGTACCGTATACCATGGGACTCAAGCCTCAGGACGGCCGACATACAGTAGCTTGTTCTATTATTTAAGGGGCATGGAGCAACAATCCCAGAAGGGGCGGACAACGCGCTTCCTGACAACCGGGAACCCGGGGCCCTAAAGACAGGCCGGCTTCAGGCCCCGACCGCCCGACCTGGGGCGATCCGCTCCTGTGCTTCCGGGAGCAGCCCGGCCGCATCCGGCAAAACGTATCCGCCACCCGCCCGCCGCCGGCCCGGCCAAGGGTCCGTAACGGTCCTGGGCCCGGCCGCGGCCGGGCCGCCAACGCCCTCGCCAGCCCCCAAGAGCCGGCTGGCGACTCCTGAAACGGTTTTTCGGCCAACACCGCCGGCCAACGCTCTTTGCCAGCATACATGAGGAATCAGTGGCGCTTCGGGTCCCGGATTCGATCAAGGAAACCATCATGAGCATCAAGGATTTTGCATTGAACACACGGGCCCGCCACGCCCTGCGAAACGACAAGAATACCGAACTGCTGCGTTCCGAACTTTTTAGCCTCAACCAGCTCACGCTCCATGCCGCCAAACTGGCCGGCCTGCACACCCTCGACCCGCATCACGGACCGGATATGCTGCTGCCCCGGCTGGCCGACAACGCCCGGGTGTTGCGGGCGGCCTATGCCGTCGTGACCGAGGCGGCCACCGAGGGCGGGCGGATCGTGCCGGCCGAAGCCTGGCTTCTGGACAACTTCTATCTGATCGAACAGCAGGTCGGGCTGGCCAGACGGCATCTGCCGCGCGGCTACAGCCGCCAGTTGCCGCGTCTGGCCACCGGGCCGTTGACCGGATTTCCCCGCATCTACGATCTGGCCCTGGAACTGATCTCGCACATGGACGGGCGCATCGACAACGACAACGCCACCCAGTTCGTCGCGGCCTACCAGACCGTCGAACCGCTGACCCTTGGCGAATTGTGGGCCTTCCCGATCATGCTGCAGCTGGCGGTGCTGGAAAACCTCCGGCGCGTGGGGCTGCGCATTGCCAGACGGCGCGAGGAACGCGACGCGGCCGTGGTCTGGGCCGACCGGATGCTGGCCACGGCCGAGAAGGAGCCCAAAAAGCTCATTTTGCTCCTGGCCGAGTTTGCCACGGCCGATGTGCCGCTGACTGCGCCGTTTGTGGAGGAATTCCACTCCAGGCTCCAGACCCAGGGCGCGTCCATGGCCTTTATCCAGACCTGGGTGGCCCAAAAACTCCTCGAACAAGGCGTCACCGCCACCCAGCTTTCCGAGGCCGCCGGCCGCACCGCCGCCACCAACCAGCTTTCCATCGCCAACAGCATCGGCAGCCTGCGCTTTATCGGAGCCATGGACTGGCGGGAATACGTCGAGTCCTTAAGCGTCGTGGAACAGACCTTGCGGGAAGACCCGGCCGGGATGCACGCCCTGCAGGATTTTGCCACCCGGGACCGCTACCGCCATGTCGTTGAAAATGTGGCCCGGGGCAGCCGCCAAAGCGAGCCGGCCGTGGCCCGGCAGGCCATTTCCCTGGCCCGGGCCGCAGCCCAGCTGTCCGGGCCAGGCGACCGGTCCGCCCATGTCGGCTATTACCTGCTCGACCACGGACGCAAAAGCCTGGAGCGGGCCGTGGGCTGCCGCCCGTCGCCAGCCTCCCTGGCCGGCCGGTTGGGAGGCCGAAGCCGTCTGGCCGGCTACCTCGGCTGCATCGCCTTCCTGACCACCGTGGTGGTCTGGGCCATCCTGGCCGCGTTTGGCGGCCCGGCCCCGGCCGACTGGCGCTACTGGCTCCTCGGCCTGGCCGGCGCGCTCGGCGGTTCGGCCCTGGCCGTGCCGCTGGTCAACCTGACCGCCACGCTGATCCTGTCGCCGCGCGCCCTGCCCCGGCTGGATTTTTCCAAAGGCATCCCGGACGCCCACCGCACCATGGTGATCGTCCCCACCCTGCTTGGTTCCCTCCAGGACGTCGAAGTCCTGCTCGAAGCCCTGGAGATCCGCTACCTCGGCAACCGCGACCCCAATCTCTTTTTCGCCCTGCTGACGGATTTTCCCGATGCCGCCACCCCCACCCTGCCGGGCGACGCCGCGCTCATCGAAGCCGCCCGCACGGCGGTTATGGCGCTCAATGCCACCTACCGCGACGACCGGCCCTGCATCTTTTTCCTGTTGCACCGGCCCCGGGTCTATAATCCCTACGAAAAGACCTGGATGGGCTTTGAGCGAAAACGCGGCAAGCTCGAGCAGTTCAACGCCCTGCTGCGCGGGGAGGCCGGGTCCGCCTTTTCCGAAATCGTGGGCGACGCCTCCCTTTTCGCCTCCATCCGCTATGCCATCACCCTGGACACCGACACCCAGCTGCCCCGCGACGCGGCCCGCGCCCTGGTCGGCAACATGGCCCATCCGCTCAACCGCCCGGTCTATGACCCGGCCAGGGGACGGGTGGTCGACGGCTACGCCATCCTGCAGCCCCGGGTGTCCATCAGCCTGACCAGCGCCGGCCAGTCGCGCTTTTCCCGGCTCTACGCCGGCGATGCCGGCATCGATCCCTATACCCGGGAGGTGTCCGACGCCTACCAGGACATTTTCGGCGAGGGCTCGTTTATCGGCAAGGGCATCTACGATGTGGACGCCTTCCGGCTGGCCGTGGACGGCCGGTTCCCGGAAAACCGCATCCTGAGCCACGATCTCCTGGAGAGCGGCTATGCCCGTTCCGCCCTGGTCACCGACGTGGACCTTATCGAGGAGCATCCGGCCAGCTATGCCGCCGACGCCAGCCGGCGGCACCGCTGGATACGCGGCGACTGGCAACTGGCCGACTGGCTGTTGCCGCGCGTGCCCGGCCCTGCCGGTCGGGACGGGGCCAAGGCCCGGCGGCAGCGCAATCCCCTGACCGCCCTGTCGGTGTGGAAGCTGTGCGACAATCTGCGCCGAAGCCTCGTGGCCCCCGCCCTGTGCGCCCTGTTGGCCGTGGGCTGGCTCCTTGGTCCGGGTCCGGCCTGGTACTGGACGCTGGCCGTGTTGGCCGTGGTCTTCTTGCCGAGCCTGCCCGCAGCCGTCCTCGAACTGATCCGCAAGCCCGAAGAACGCTCCTGGCCGGCCCATCTGCACCACACCTGCCGGTCTGCCGCCCGCCCGTTCCTGCTGGCCCTCCTGACCCTGACCTTTTTGCCCTACGACGCCCTGCTTGGCCTCGACGCCATGGCCGGCTCGGGCCTGCGGATGCTGTTCACCCGGCGCGGCCTGCTCCTGTGGCACGGACCGGCCTATGCCCGGCGAAACGCCCGCTGCACCCTGGCCGATTTTGTCATGGAGATGTGGTTTGCTCCGGCCCTGGCCGCGACCCTGGCCCTGGCCCTGGCCTTCGGGCGGCCGGCGGGCCTGCCGGCCTGCGCGCCGATCCTGCTCCTGTGGCTGCTCGCGCCGGCGGCCGCCTGGTGGTTAAGCCGCCCCCTGGCCGCCCCGAAGCAGGTTTTGACCCTTGACCAACGGATCTTTCTGCGCGGCATGGCCCGGCGCACCTGGCGCTATTTCGCCGACTTTGTCGGACCGCTGGACAACTGGCTGCCGCCGGACAATTTCCAGGAATACCCGACCGCCATGCTGGCCTCGCGGACCTCGCCGACCAACATCGGCATGGCCTTGCTGGCCAATCAGGCGGCCTATGATTTCGGCTATCTGTGCGCCGGGGAGTTCCTTTCGCGCACGGAAAACACCCTGACGGCCATGGAAAAGCTGACCCGCTACCGGGGCCATTTCTACAACTGGTACGACACCCGGACGCTCGCCCCCCTGCGGCCGCAATACGTCTCCACCGTGGACAGCGGCAATCTGGCCGGCTGTCTGCTCACCTTGCAGGCCGGGCTGGCCGAGGTGAAGGAGCAGCCGGTGCTTTCGCCGGCCGCGATTCGCGGACTGGAAGATACTCTGGGCGTGCTGGCCGAACAGGCCCCAAGCGCCCGCGCCGGGGAACTGGCCCGGCAGATCGGGCAGTTGCGCGACAGGCTCAGAACCTGTTGCGACAACGGCCCGGTGCGCTCGCTGGCCACGGCCGAGACGCTCCTGGCCGACCTTGGCGGCCAAAGCGCCGCCCTGCTGGCCGATCTGCCAACGGACGCCGGGGCAGCCGGCGAACTGGCCTACTGGGTCCGGGCCTTTGACGGGCAGGTGCGCGCCCTGCGGGAAGACCTGCATCTGCTTTGCCCCGATCCGGCCCGGCGCAGCGACAACCCGACGCTCTCCGCCCTGGCCCGGGAGGACGCGGCCCACACACCGGCCCCCGGAGGCGGCACCGCCCCGGCCGTGCCCCGGGCAACGGCCGCCATTGCCCGGCTTGGCCACATCGACGACCTGCTGTGCCGCTGTCGGGAGCTGGCGGCCATGGATTTCGAATTCCTCTACGACACCACGCGCGACCTGCTGGCCATCGGCTACGACGTGGGCGAGCGCCGCCGCGATCCGTCCTGCTACGACCTGCTCGCCTCGGAAGCCCGGCTGACCAGCTTTTTGCTCATTGCCGAAGGCCAGGCCCCGCAAAAGCACTGGTTTTCCCTGGGCCGGCTGTTGACCAGCCATGGCGGCGATCCGAGCCTCATCTCCTGGAGCGGGTCGATGTTTGAGTACCTCATGCCCCAACTGGTCATGCCAAGCTACGCCAACACCCTGCTCGACCAGACCTGCCGGGCCGCCGTGTCGCGCCAGATCGAATACGGCCGGCAACGGGCCGTGCCCTGGGGCATTTCCGAATCCTGCTACAATGCCGTGGACCTCAACCAGGCCTACCAATACCGGGCCTTTGGCGTGCCGGGGCTGGGATTCAAGCGGGGCCTTGGCGACGATCTGGTCATCGCGCCCTATGCCAGCGCCCTGGCCTTGCTGGTGGCCCCCGGGGAAGCCTGCCGCAACCTGGAACGGCTGTCCGCCGAAGGGTTCCTCGGCCGGCAGGGCTTTTACGAGGCCGTGGACTACACCCCCGCCCGGGTTCCCCGGGGGAAACACCACGCCGTGGTGCGCGCCTTTATGGCCCACCACCAGGGCATGAGCCTGTTGTCCTTTGTCCAGGTCCTGCTTGGGGAGCCCATGCAGCGGCGCTTCATGTCCTTCCCCTTTGTCCGGGCGACCCAGTCGCTGCTTGAGGAACGTGTGCCCAAAGACGGGGCCACGCTCAATCCCCATGCCGCCGAGGTCAGCGCCAGCGCCCATCCCCCGGTGGCGGAATCAGGCTCGATCATGCGTGTCTTCACCAAGCCCGATACGCTCCTGCCCGAGGTCCACCTGCTCTCCAACGGCCGCTACCATGTCATGGCCACCAGCGCCGGCGGCGGCTACAGCCGCTGGCAGGACCTGGCCGTCACCCGCTGGCGCGAAGACGCCACCTGCGACGCCTGGGGCACGTTTATCTATCTGCGCGATGCCGACACCGGCCGTTACTGGTCAACCGCCCACCAGCCGACCCTGCGCCCGGCCGAATCCTACGAAGCGGCCTTTGGCCAGGCCCGGGCCGAATACCGACGCCAGGACCAGGCCATCGAAACCCACACCGAACTGAGTGTTTCCCCGGAAGACGACGTCGAGATCCGGCGGGTCACCCTGGCCAATCTGTCCTCGCGCACCCGGCATATCGAGATGACCAGCTATGCCGAGGTCGTCCTGGCCCCGCATAACGCCGATCTGGCCCACCGGGCCTTCAGCAACCTGTTTGTCCGGACCGAAATCCTGCCCGACCGGCAAGCCATCCTGTGCACCCGCCGGCGGCGGACGCCAGACGAACGCACCCCCTGGCTGTTTCATCTGTTTGCCGCCCCGGGCGTGGACGCCGGCTCCCCGTCCTTTGAGACCGACCGGGCCGCCTTCATCGGCCGGGGCCGCACCCCGGCCAATCCCCTGGCCCTGGAGGCCGGCGATGGCCCGGCCACCCTGTCCGGCACCGACGGTTCGGTCCTTGACCCCATCGTGTCCATCCGCCGCACCATCACCCTGCCCCCGGACGCCTCGGCCACGGTGCAGATCATCTCGGGCGTGGCCGACACGCGCGAAGCGGCCCTGGCCGTGATCGAAAAATACGGCGACCGGCACTTTGTGGAGCGCGCCTTTGAAATGGCCTGGTTCCAGAGCCAGGAAGTGCTGCGGCGTCTCGGCGCAACCGAAGTCGACGCCCAGGTCTACGGCCGACTGGCCACCTCGGTGGTCTTCGGCAACGGCCTGCGCCGGGCCGCGCCAAGCGTCATCGCCCGCAACCAGCTGGGTCAGTCGGGCCTGTGGCGCTTTGCCGTCTCCGGCGATCTGCCGATCATCCTGGTGCGCATCGGCGACATTGACCGCGTCGATCTGGTCCGGCAGATGCTCCAGGCCCACGCCTATTGGCGGATGAAGGGCCTGGCCTCGGACCTGGTGATCATCAACGAGGATTTCTCAGGCTACCGGGCCGTGCTGCACGACCGGATCCTGGGACTTGTCCAGGCCGGCCCGGAAGCGGCGGCCCTGGATACCCCGGGCGGCATCTTCGTGCGCCGGGCCGAGGAACTCTCGGAAGAGGACCGGGTGCTCTTCCAGACCGTGGCCCGGGTCATCGTGACCGATTCCGCCGAGACCCTGGCCGAACAGGTGGAACGACGCGCCCCGGTCCGGCGTCTGCCCGAGCGCCTGGACATCCCGCCAAGGCAGACGGTCGAACCGGTCTGGCCGCTGGCGGCGCGCTCGCGCATCTTTGAAAACGGCCTGGGCGGCTTTACGCCCGACGGCCGCGAATACGTCACGACCCTGGAGCCCGGCCAGACCACGCCCGCGCCCTGGGCCAACGTCATCGCCAGCCCCCATATCGGCACGGTGGTCAGCGAGTGCGGCAGCGCCTACACCTGGGCGGGAAACGCCCACGAGTTCCGCCTGACCGCCTGGCACAACGACCCGGTCGGCGACGTGAGCGGCGAGGCCTTCTATCTGCGCGACGAGGCCACCGGGGCCTTCTGGTCGCCAACGGGCCTCCCGGCCCTTGGCCGGTCCGGGACGGTGTGCCGCCACGGATTTGGCTACAGCGTCTTTGAGCATGACGAAACCGGCATCTCCTCGGAACTCTCCGTCTATGTGGCCATGGACGCGCCGGTCAAATTCGTGGTGGTCAAACTGCGCAACCATTCCAGGCATGCGCGCCGCCTGTCCCTGACCGGCTACTTCGAACTGGTGCTCGGGGAATGGCGGCACGCCAACCTGCTGCACATCGTGACCGAAAAAGACCCGCTCACCGGGGCGCTCTTTGCCCGAAACGCCTATGGCCGGGAATGCGGCGGCCGCGTCGTCTTTGCCCAGGTCAGCGAAACCGAGCGGTCGGTGACCGGCAACCGGACCGAGTTCCTCGGCCGAAACGGGTCCCAGGCCAGCCCGGCCGCCTTGGGCCGCAAGCAGCTGTCGGGCAATACCGGGGCCGGGCTGGACCCCTGCGCCGCCCTGCAGACCCGGATCGAACTGGCCGAGGGCGAGGAACGCGAGGTGGTGTTTCTCCTTGGCGCGGCAAGGGACAATGACGAGGCCCGGTACTTTATCGAGCGGTTCGGCGGCCCGGCCGGCGCGCGCCAGGCCCTGGAAGGGGTCTGGGAACACTGGAACCGGACCCTTGGCGCGGTCAACGTGGAAACCCCGGACCCGGCCCTGGACGTGCTGGCCAACGGCTGGCTCGTCTACCAGACGCTGTCGTGCCGTCTATGGGGGCGAAGCGGCTATTACCAGTCCGGCGGGGCCTACGGCTTCCGTGACCAGTTGCAGGACACCATGGCCCTGGTCCACGCCGCCCCCGGCCTTGCCCGCGAACAGCTCCTGTTGTGCGCCGGACGCCAGTTTCTCCAGGGCGACGTGCAACATTGGTGGCATCCGCCCAACGGCCAGGGCGTGCGTACCCATTTCTCCGACGACTACCTGTGGCTCCCCTATGCCGCCAGCCGCTACGTGCTGACCACCGGCGACACCGGCGTCCTCGATGAGCCGGTGGCCTTCCTGGAAGGCCGCGAACTCGACCCCAACGAGGAGGCCTACTACGACCTGCCCCAGCGTTCGTCGGAAACGGCCAGCCTGTATGAGCACTGCGCCCGGGCCATCCGGCACGGGCTGCGGTTTGGCACGCACGGCCTGCCGCTTATGGGTTGCGGCGACTGGAACGACGGCATGAATCTGGTCGGCCGGGAAGGCCGGGGCGAAAGCGTCTGGCTGGCCTTTTTCCTCTACGAAAACCTCACCCTCTTTGCCGAGCTGGCCCGCCGCCGGGGGGATGTCCTCCTGGCCGAAACCTGTGTCGGCCAGGCGTCCCTGCTGCGCGGCAACATCGAGGGGCAGGCCTGGGACGGCGACTGGTACCGCCGGGCCTACTTCGACGACGGCACGCCGCTTGGCTCGGCGGAAAACGAGGAATGCCAGATCGACTCCATCAGCCAGAGCTGGTCCGTCCTTTCGGGCGGCGGCGATCCCGGCCGGTCCCGCCAGGCCATGGCCGCTGTGGACCAGCGGCTGGTGTCCCGAAATGACGGACTGGTCAAACTGCTGGCCCCGCCCTTTGACACCTCAAGCCTGGAGCCGGGCTACATCAAGGGCTACGTGCCCGGGGTGCGGGAAAACGGCGGGCAATACACCCATGCCGCCATCTGGGCGGCCATGGCCCTGGCCCGGCTTGGCGAGCGGGAACGGGCCTGGGAACTGTTCGCCCTGCTCAGTCCCGTGGCCCACGGGGACAGCCCGGAGAAAGTCGCCCGTTACAAGGTCGAGCCCTATGTCATGAGCGCCGACCTCTACGCCGCACCGCCCCATACCGGCCGGGGCGGCTGGACCTGGTACACCGGGGCGGCGGGCTGGATGTACCGGCTGACCGTGGAAACGCTGCTCGGGCTCACCCTGGAGGTGGACCGCCTGCGCATCGCGCCCTGCCTGCCGCCCCACTGGGATTCCTACAAAATCCACTACCGCCACCGCGACACCGTCTACCACATCACGGTCAGGCGCAGCCAGGACCAGCCAGAACCGGGCCTGCGGGTGCGCCTTGACGGCGCAGACATGGCCAGCGTCGCCCGGGACGCCAGCGGGGCCGCCCAGGGCCTCATCCCGTTGGCGGACGACCGCCAGGAACACTACGTCGAGGTGGATGTCCGCTGACATCATGGCGGCGGCAGCCGGCCGGACCGGAAGGCCCGGCCGGCCGCCGCCACGCTGCCACGTCCCGGAACAGGGCAAACGAGCGCAACCACGTTGCCCCTTGACCGGAAAAACAATGCTTCAGGCCAACAACTGCCAGCCGCAACAGGACAAGATTGCCTCCTGTCGGCCGCAGTACCAAAAGAGCATCACGCACGATCCCGATGTCTCACCCGGCTGTACCATGCCGCCGGCCGCGCGAACGCGCCCGGCAAGCAGCATGACAAGTGTCCGGCTCCCTGGTAGGTGTTGATCATGGAATGGATTTTTATCTTCGTTGCCGCGGGCATTGCCGCCCTGGCCGGTCTGTTTGCCCTGACCGGCAACCGCCCTGACGGCGAATCGGTCAAGGGACACTTCGATTTCGACCGCTACAAGCAAAACGAGCTTTCCAAGCGCGGGCTTTTCGACAAAACCAAATGGTGAGGCAGGGAGTCCGGCCGCCGCCCACCCCGGCCGGATTCCCCCGGCCATGGCCCGGCCCTGGCCCCGGACAGCCGCCAGGACCCGGTTTTTAACCACAGCACCACAGGCCAAAGGATCGGACATGAAGATTGCCGGCACGAAACTGCCCAGCCGCGAAGCCAAGATGGCCGACGCCAAGGAACTGTGCCTGTCCCGTCTGCGGGCGGTCCCCCGGGACAAACGCGAGGCCGTGGCCGACGCCATCCTGGCCCTGGCCGATCCCGATTGGTGGGAGAGCCGGCCCAAGGGGACCGACGTCTTCCTGCTCATTTTGGAGGCGCGCCAGAAAGAGGCCCTGAAAATCATCGCCGCAGCCACGCCCTAGCCCGCCGGGCCCGGTCGGGCCGGCCTGCGGCCCGGCGGTGTTTGGCCCTGCCAACGTATACGGGGACGGGGATGGCGTAACCGGGCCGGCGCTGTCCGGGCCGGACCGGCTGTCCCGGCCATCGGGCTGCCGGGTCCTGACCGTCGGGCTGCCGGACTGGCGGCTGCCGGCCGGTTCAGCCGGCCTGGGCGGCCTTCTCGACGCAATAGACGATGATCGGGTGGCCGGGCTTGTTGACCAGTTCGTAGCGCGCCGCCCGCCAGAGCGCAAAATCCAGGTCCCGGCACCACGACGCGACCTCGCCTGCTTCCTGCGCCCCGCCCGGATGGCCGGTATAGCACACCACCGAAATCACCCCGCCCCCGGCCAGGACCGTGCGGCTGGCCTCCAGGGCGGCCAGGGTCGTTTCGGCCCGGGTGGTCACGGTCTCGTCCCCGCCCGGCTGATAGCCCAGATTGAAAACCACCGCCGCCACCCGGCCGCAGTGCGCAGCCGGCAGCACGGCAGCCAGATGCTCGTGGCCCGTGGCATGGAACCGGGCCGAGCCGGCCAGTCCGGACCGGGCGAGCAGGGCCCCGGTCGCAGCCAGGGCGGCCGGCTGGATGTCGAAACAATGGACCACCCCGCCCGGACCGACCAGCCGGGCCAGGAAAAGCGCATCCTGGCCGTTGCCGGCCGTGGCGTCGACCGCCACGGCTCCGGGCCCGACGACCCTGGCCAGAAACTGCTGGGAAAAGGTGAGGGCGGCGGTGGCCAGAAAACGCATGTCAGCCGCAGCAGCGCTTGTATTTCTTGCCGCTGCCACAGGGGCACAGGGCGTTTCGCCCGGGAAGCGGGGTGCCGTCGTCGGCCACGGACGGGGCGGGAACCTCGGGGTCGTCATCGAGGTGGCCGTCGACGTAGAACCAGACGCCGCCTTTTTTGCGAAATCGGCTGACCTCATGGACATCTTCCGGGGTTTCGTCCCGGACATAGGAGGCGACGAATTCCACCACCCCGGTCTCGTCCGCTGCCCCGCCCTGGCTGGTGGCCAGGATGCGCAGGCCAGTCCAGGCCGTCTGGGCGTTCCAGGCCAGCAAGGCGGCGGCGTCAAAGCCCACGCGCTTTCGCGGCAACAGCGTGCGTTCGAGGTAGACGGCGTCGCTTCGCACATAAGCCGTGTAGCGCGAGCGCATGAGCGCCTCGGCCGTTTCGGCCCGGCGTTTGCCGGAAAGCAGGGGACCGCAGCAGTCTGCGTAGGCAGCGCCGCTGGCACAGGGGCACGGTTCGATCATGGGACATCCTTTTCGTGGCAGGGATAGGGGCCGGAGATGATTTCACAGCCGCGGGCCGGGGTCAACGGCGTGGTCAGGCAGGGACCAGACCGGAGCCGGGCTTTCGGGACGGTCCGCGCTGCCTGGACTGCCCGGGCGGGCGGCGGCTTTGCCCACGGCTACGCCATCAACCGGCCAAAGGGAAGACCGTCGGCCGCATCCCCCGGCAGCCAAGGCCGGGATGGACGGCACGGGCCAGGACTGTTAGGAAGGGGCATGCACTGGATCACCTTCTCCGTCGCCGGCCTCCTCCTGGCCGGCTCCCTGGCCGCCCTGCTTGCCCTGTGCGCCAAGACCCGCGGCCATGGCATCGTCCCCGGCGGTTTCGATTTCGACCGCTACAAAGCCAGCGAACTGTCGCAGCGCGGCCTTTTCAACAAGACCCGGTGGCACTGACCAGCGCCGCCGCCACCCGCCTATCCTTCCCGAAGCCTTGTCAGGTTCCGCCCTCCGGGGTAGGGGGAAAAGTGCCCGGCCGGGCCGCCAGCCAGCCGGATGCCGCCACCTCAGCCGAGAAAAGGGACTTTGCCATGTCGTTTGACCCAGCCTGCTGGACCCGTGTGCCTGTCGGCGAATCCGCCGTGTATCTCTATCCCCAGGGCCCGGACTGGTTTGTGCCCAATGCCGCGGCCGACGCCGTCCTTGGCCGTGTGGCCGCCGGCCAGCCGGCCGGCTGCGAAGAGGCGCTCTTCCTGTCGCGCCTGCCGGCAGCCCGGGCCACGCCCTACGCCGGCCGCCACGCCGCCCTGGACCTCGGCCGCCTGGGCGAACTGTGGCTGCACCTGACCGACCGCTGCAATCTGGCCTGCCGCCACTGCCTGTTCTGCTCCGGACCGGCCGCCGCCCTGGAGCTTTCGGGGCAGACCGCCGTGGGCCGCATCCGGGAGGCCGCCGCCCTGGGCTGCCGGGTCTATGCCCTGACCGGCGGCGAACCCTTCTGCCACCCGGAACTTGGCTCCATCGTGGCCGCCGCCCTGGCCGTCCCGGACAGCCATGTGGTCATCCTGACCAATGGCACGGGCTTTACCGACCACGCCGCGCTCCTGGCCGACTGGCCCCGGCACCGGGTGCATTTCCAGGTGAGTTGCGACGGGCTGGCCCCGCGCCACGACGCCATGCGCGGCCCCGGCGCCTTTGCCCGCCTGGGCGTCGATCTGGGCGTGGCTCAAAAACTCGGCTTCGGCCTCACCCTGTCTTTTTGCCCCACCACGGCCAATGTCGGCGACCTGCCGGCCATGGTCGATCTGGCGGCAGACATCGGCGCGGCCGGCCTCCATTTCATGTGGCATTTTGCGGCCGGTCGCGGCCGGGATGACGACCGGCCAACCGACGACGCCCTGTTTGCCGCGGTCACCGAAGCGGCTGCCCGGGCCGAAGCGGCCGGCATCGCCATCGACAATCTGGCCGCCCTGGCCAGCCAGGTCTTTTCCCCGGCCGCCACCCGCCATGACGGGGCCACGGCCGGCTGGGAATCCGTGGCCGTGGGGCCGGACGACCGGCTCTATCCCAGCCCGGCCCTCATTGGCGAGGCCGCCCTGGCCACGGCCATCGACGACGCGGCCGGCGGCCTGGAAACGGCCTGGAAGACAAGCCCGGCCCTGGACGCCCTGCGCCGCACCACCAGCGCCAACGCCGACTCGCCCTGGCGGCTGGTCCTTGGCGGCGGCGACCCGGACCATGCCTGGCGGCACAGCGGCCGCTTTGACGGTGCCGACCCGTATCTGCCCCTGCGTGAACGCCTGGCCGCCTGGATGATCCGGCGCGAGGCCGAGGCCGTACCCAACGCCCGCCCCGACCGGCCGGGACTGCGCCTTAAAATGGGCGAGACCCACGAGAGTTGCCACGCCCACGGCGAGGTGGCCCTGGCCCACACCAACTGCCTGCTGTCCATTGCCGGCCAGTCGAGCCTGGGGCACATCAAGGATTTCTACACCGAGGCGGCGGCCGTGGAGAAAGGCGACATCGTCAATCCCGTGCGCTATCCCTTGGAAATGGTCGAACATATTCCGGAATTTTACCGGGTGCGCGGCTACGGCTGCGGTTCGCCCATTGCCGACGCCGGCCTTGTCGCCGGCGAGACCGTGGTGGACCTCGGCTGCGGGGCCGGGGTGGAATGCCTGATCGCCGCCCGGCAGGTGGGGCCACACGGCCGGGCCATCGGCATCGACATGCTCCCGGCCATGCTGTCCCGGGCCACCCGGGCGGCTGCCGCCACGGCCGAAGTGCTCGGCTACGCCAACGCCGTCTTTTTCCAGGGCTATCTCGAAGCCCTGCCCCTGGCCGAGGCCACTGCCGACTGCATCACCTCCAATTGCGTGCTCAACCTCTCCACCCGTAAACGCCGGCTCTACGCCGAAATCTTTCGCATCTTGAAACCCGGCGGGCGCATCGTCTTTTCCGACGTGGCCACCGAAACCCCGGCGGCCGCCGCCATCTGCAATGATCCCACCCTTCGCGGCGAGTGCATCTCCGGGACGCTGACCCAGCGCGACCTCTTCGCCATCCTGGAAGAGTCGGGCTTTACCGCCGTGCGCATCATCCGGCGCTTCCCCTACCGGGTGGTGGGCGGCCACGACTTTTATTCCGTCACCGTGGAGGCCAGGAAACCGCTTGGCCTGCCGCCCCGGCGCAAGGTGCTCTACCGGGGGCCGTTCCGGGCCGTGGTCACGGCCTCGGGCGACGTGCTGCGGGCCGGCGAGGTGCGCACCATCGTCCTTTACGAAGAGGATCTGGCCGGGCACGCCCTGCTGGTCCTTGACCAGCGAGGCAATATCGCCAATCCGGATTTCACGGCCGGCGGGACCTCGTGCTGCTGCGGCCCGGCTGCCGGGCAGGAAGTGGCCGAACTGCTGCAAAAGCTTCCGAACCACGAGGCACTGACCCCACTGAATCTGTCGCCCTCCATGCCGTGACCCGCGGCACTGCAACGGCTCTGTGAAACGCAGGACCGCACTGCAGCCCCGCACCCGCCAGCCCAAAGCCCCGGCCTGACGCGCTGCCGCGTCGCCGGGGCCGTCGTTTGTTCTTCCCGACCGCCAGTATTCTCTCCTCTGTTTCTTTGAACAACGCAGAAACCTCGGTTTATCCAATACCGGCGCGCCTGTTTGCGACGGATGAGTTGCGCTTTGGGGGGCATTGCGTTACGCACTCCCCATTCTATCGTGACGCAGCCGCACCGAAAGGGGTCGGAGGGACTTATGAAGCCATTTCCATTGATTACTGTTCTCATTGGCAACGCCCTGCTGCTGGCGGGCAGCGCCCTGGCCGGCGACGGTCCGATCGCCTATAGTCTGCTGGCTGCCTCGTTTCTGTGCACCACCGTTTTTCTCCTCTTGACCAAAAATTGCGTGGAAACAACCTTCACCCAGGTTACAGAGACATTTGCCGCCATCGCGTCGAATAGATTCGACTGCTCCCTGACGGACAACGCCTTGCTCTCTGTGGCGGCTCTGCGGGAAACGCTCCTCCCCCACGAAGCGGCGCTCAAGGAACGCCTGAGCCGGGATGAGGCCATGCTGGCCAACATCATCACGCCCATGGCCATTGTCGACCACAAGGGCAACATCACCTGGCTCAACGAGTACATGGTGCGCCTGACGGAAAACGACGGTACGCCGCAGCAGTTTATCGGCAAACATTTCTCCAATTTCTTCTACGGCGACTCCCGGGAAACTATCGGCGAGACAGCCATACGGACGCGCCAGAAACAGTCCTCCAAGACGGAATTCGATACTCGCAAAGGCAACCACAAGTTCATCAGTATCTTTGCCACACCCATCATGGATTTCGACAACACGCTTATCGGCGGCTTTATTTCCGTGGCCGACTTTACCGGTGTCGTGCTCAAGGAACGCACCATCACCGAGCAGAACCACCGCATTGCCAACGGCGTCAAGGAAGCCACTGCCGTGGCCGAGAGTCTGGCCGAAGCGGCCGAGCACATGACCGCCCAGATCAGCCAATCCACCCAGGGCATGGAAGAACAGCGCGCCCGCACCACCGAGGTGGCCGCCGCCATCGAGGAAATGAACGCCACCATTCTCGAGGTGGCCAGAAACGCCGGCGACGCCGCCGCCACGGCCGGGCAGGCCAATTCCATGGCCGCCACCGGGGCCAATCTGGTGGATCAGGTCATAAACGTCATGGAATCGGTCAACACCAAGGCCACCAGCCTCAAATCGGAAATGCGCGACCTCGGCGAACAGGCCCAGGGCATCGGCCAGATCATGCAGGTCATCTCCGATATCGCCGACCAGACCAACCTGCTGGCCCTCAATGCCGCCATCGAGGCCGCCCGGGCCGGCGAAGCCGGACGCGGTTTTGCCGTCGTGGCCGACGAGGTCCGCAAACTGGCCGAGAAGACCATGACCGCCACCAAAGAGGTCAGCAGCTTCATCCGCGCCATCCAGGACAGCGCCGGACGCAACATTGCCGCCACCGACGAGACCACCCACGTCATCGAACAGGCCGACACCCTGGCCCACGATGCCGGCGACGCCCTGCGCCAGATCCTCAATTTCGTGGAACGCACCTCGGACCAGGTGCGCGGCATCGCCACCGCCGCCGAGCAGCAGTCCGCCACCTCCGAAGAGATCAACCGCTCAACCGACCACATCAACACCATTGCCGAGTCCACCGCCGGAGCCATGGCCGTGGCCTCGTCCGCCGTGTCCGATCTGGCCCATCTGGCCTCGGACCTGCGTACCTCCATGACCCGGATGCATCTGGACCAGTAAACCCGGGGCGTCTGCGGACGCCGTTGACATGGCCCGGCAGGAGGCTTACGCCCCTTTTCGGATGTTTTTCCGGCTATTGGGACCGGCCGGATACAGACGGCGGCCCCAAACAAAGGGTTGTCGCTCATGGAATTGTTCGGGCTCTCGCTTGCCTGCTATCTGCTTGGCGCCCTGTGCGCCCTGGTTTTCGGGGGACGCGAGGCGGCCAATCGTCTGGCTCCGGCTGCTGCCGTCGCCGGCTCCCTGGCCGGACTGGCCGGGGTGTTGGGCGCGCCGGTCAGCGCCGTTTCCACCCTCAGCCTGCCCTGGGGCCTGCCCCTTGGCGCGTTTTCCCTGGGCCTCGATCCGACCACCCGCCTGTTTCTCCTGCCCGTGTATATCCTGGGCGCGGCCGCAGCCGTCTCCGGCAGCCTGCATCTGGCCGGCCACGAGGCCGCCCACGCCGGGGGCGACCGGCGCGGCCCCCACTGGTTCTGCTTCAATATTCTGCTGTTTGGCCTGTCCCTGGTCATGGCCGCCAGGGACGGCGTGCTGTTCCTGATCGCCTGGGAAATCATGTCCCTGGCCCCGTTTTTCCTCATCAGCCTGCACGACGACGAAGCCGACGTACGCGAGGCCGCCTGGCTCTACCTCGTGGCCGCCCACATCGGTGCCGTCTGCCTCATCGCCTTTTTCACCCTGGCCATGGGACAGGCCGGCGGGAGCAGCTTCGAGGCCATTGCCGCCGCCGCCAGCGCCGGCCGGCTGACCGCGCCGACCCTCCTGTTCCTCCTGGCCCTGGTCGGGTTTGCCGCCAAGGTCGGCCTCATTCCCTTCCATGTCTGGCTGCCCGACGTCTATGCCGCCGCCCCGAGCCACGTCACCGCCGTCATGGCCGGGGGCATGATCAACGTCGGCATCTACGGCCTGTGGCGCACCCTCGAGCTGCTTGGCCCGCCCGCCCTCTGGCAGGGCTGGCTGCTGGCCGCCCTGGGGCTGGCAAGCGCCCTGTACGGCATCCTGCGCGCCCTGGCCCAAGGCAATCTCAAGCGGCTTTTGGCCTATTCCAGCGTGGAAAACATGGGGTTGGTCTGCCTGGGCCTGGGCCTGGGGCTTATCGGACGGGCCAGCGGCAACGATGCCATGGCCGTGCTCGGCTTTTCCGGAGCCGTGTTCCACATGCTGTGCCACGCCGGCTTCAAGGGGCTGTTGTTTCTGTGCGTCGGCGAGGTCCTGGCTGCCGTTGGCAGTATGCGCATCGCCCATCTGGGCGGTCTGGCCAAACGCCTGCCGGTGGTTGGCGGGGCGTTTTTCCTGGCCGCCGCCGGCATTGCCGGACTGCCGCCCCTGCCGGGCTTTCTTGGCGAACTGGTCCTGGCCCTGGCCATTTTAACCGGCGTCGATCTGCCCGGCCTGCTTCCCCGGGTGGGCATGGCCGCCGCCCTGACCGCCCTGGCTGCCGTGGGCGGCTTTGCCCTGGCCGCCTTTGCCAAGGCCGGCGGACTGGCCTTCCTCGGCCAGCCCCGCACCCCGGCGGCAGCCAAGGCCGCGTCCCCGGCCGGGCCGGCCCTGGTCCCCATCCTCTTTCTGGCCGGCTGCCTGCTGTTGGCCGCAACCCTGGCCCCGGGTCTGCTGGGTCTGGCCGGGCAGGCCGCCCTGGCCTTTCCGGGCATGGACCCGGCCCCGGCCCGGACCGCCCTGGCCGGAGCCTGCGCCATTGCCCGAACCGTAAGCCTGTATTCGGCCGGCATCGTGGTCCTAAGCCTCGTCCTATTGTGGCTGCGCCGGCTGCTCATCGCCGCCCACGGCCGGCGGCGCGGCCCCACCTGGGGCTGCGGCTACACCGCCGGCACCGCCCGGGTGCAGTACGGAGCCGCCTCCTTTGTCGAACCCACGTCCCAGATCCTTGGCCAACCCATGGGGCTGACCCGCCGCCTGGACATGGATCCGGGGTTGTTCCCCAAGCGGGCCCAACTGTTCGTCACCAGCCCCGACGTCATCCGCAGCCGGTTTTTCACGCCGCTTTTCGAGGCCATCGCCCGGGGCTGCGACGCGCTTAAGGTGGTGCAGCACGGTCGGGTGCATCTCTACATCCTCTACGTTCTGGCCACAGTCGTCCTGCTGTTGGCCTGGAAGCTGTAACACCATGGATGCCCTCGCCCATCTCCTGGCCGCCCTGCTTCTGGCCCCGCTGCTGCCGGGGATAATAAACCGCGTCAAGGCCCGCCTGTCCGGCCGGGTCGGCCGGCCCCTGTTCCAGACCTATTTCGATCTGGCCCGGCTGGTGCAAAAGGGCGTGGTGGAAAGCGAGACGTCCAGCTGGATGCTGCCCCTTGGCCCGGTGGTTTCCCTGGCCACGGCCGCCATTGCCCTGACCCTGTTGCCCGGACCGGCCGGGCCCTCGCCAGCCGCCTTTACCGGCGACTTCATTCTGGCCGCCTACTGCCTGGGCCTTGGCCGGCTGGCCCTGATCCTGGCCGCCCTGGACAGCGGGTCGAGCTTCGAGGGCATGGGGGCCAGCCGCGAGGCCGCCTTTTCCGCCCTGGCCGAACCGGTGCTGTTTCTGTGCCTGCTGGCCCTGGCCGCCGATGCGCCGGACATCTCCCTGTCCGGGATGCTCGGCCGGGGACTGACCGGCTCCCTGGCCCCGGAACGACTGTTCGTGCCGGTGATCCTGTTCATCCTGCTTTTGACCGAAAACTGCCGCATCCCGGTGGATGACCCCAATACCCACCTGGAGTTGACCATGATCCACGAGGTCATGGTCCTTGACCACAGCGGCCCGGACATGGCCGCCATTGTCTACGGCTCTTCGCTCAAGCTCTGGTTTTTCGCCGCCGCCACAGTCTTAAGCGTCCTGCCGGTCCGGGCCATGCCGCCGGTCGCCGGCTGGGCCGTGTTTCTGGCCGGCCTGGCCGTCGTGGCCATAGCCGTCGGCCTGGTCGAATCATCCATGGCCCGGCTGCGGCTCATCCGCGTGCCGCGCCTGCTCGGAGCCGCCGGGACCCTGGCCGCCCTGTCCCTGGTGCTGACGGTGTGGAGGTAGCCGCGTGGACATGACCCAAACGCTGATGGTGGCCCTGGTGTGCGTCAATCTGGCCTATCTGGCCGTGACCCGCCTGCGCTCGCTCACCCGCATCACCGCCGTCCAGGGCATCCTCCTGGCCGCCGCCCCCCTGGCCGTCCTTGGCCAGGATCCCCACGGCCACGCCACCACCCTGGCCCTGGGCGTACTGGCCATCAAGGGCATCGGCTTTCCCTGGCTGCTGGCCCGCACCCTCTCCCGACTGGAAGTCAACCCGGTGGTGGAGCCGTATCTGGGCTTTAACGTGTCGCTCCTGGCCGGCGTGGCCGGGCTGCTCTTTTCCCTGTGGTTGGAAACCCGGCTGCCCTTTCCGCCGGGGCTTTTCCCGCCGCTGCTCTTCCCGGCCGCCCTGACCTCGATCTTTTCCGGGCTGGCCCTGGTGGTGGCCCGGCGCAAGGCGCTGACCCAGGTCATCGGCTATCTGGCTGCGGAAAACGGCATTTTCCTCCTCGGCGTGCCCCTGTCCGCCCAGGGTTCGGTCTGGCTGGAACTGTCGGTCCTTCTTGACGTGTTCGTGGCCGTCTTTGTCATGGGCATCGCCCTGCACCATATCAATAAAACCTTCGAGTCCATCGACGTCGGACGGTTTTGCTCCTTGCGGGACTAGCCCCCTATGCTTGTTGCCCTCCCCCTTGTTCCCCTGCTGGCAGGCCTGCTCGCCCTGGCCCTTCGCGCCGACGCTCCCCGCCGGCTGCTCCTGGTGGTCACGGGCCTTATCCATGCGGCCCTGACCGCAGCCACCTATTTCGTCCCGCCGGCCCCGGCCTACGGCGGCCTGCTCGAACTCGACGCCCCGGGCCAGCTGTTCCTGTCCCTGGCCAGCCTGCTCTTCGTGGCTGCCGCCTTCTACGCCGCCGGCTACTTAAGCCACGAGGACGCCGGCCCCAAACGCGATTTCCAGGACGGCGCCGCCTTTTCAAACGCCCCGGAGCGGGTGTTTTCCATGTGCCTGTGCCTGTTCCTGTCGGCCATGACCGTGGTGTGCGCCACCCGCAACCTCTCGGTCCTGTGGGTGGGCATCGAGGCCACCACCCTGTCCAGCGCCCCGCTCATTTATTTCCACCGCCACCGCCGCTCCCTGGAAGCCACCTGGAAATACCTGCTTATCTGTTCCGTGGGCATCGCCCTGGCCCTGCTTGGCAATATCCTGGTTTCCGTGGCTTTTTTCGATCCGATCAGTCCGGTTTCATCCATGGGCCTGGATGAAATGCTCCCCCGGGCCGGAGCTGCGGCCAAGCCCTGGCTGCGGGCGGCCTTTATTTTCCTGCTGGTCGGCTACGGCTCGAAAATGGGTCTGGCCCCCATGCACAACTGGCTGCCCGATGCCCACAGCCAGTCGCCGTCCCTGGTTTCGGCCCTGCTTTCCGGGGCGCTTTTAAACTGCGCCTTTCTCGGCATCCTGCGGGCCGGGCAGGTGCTGACCGCCGCCGGCATGGGTGAATTTTGCGGCGAGTTGCTCGTCATGTTCGGACTGGTCTCCATGGGCACGGCCGCCGTCTTCATCGTCGGCCAGGGCGACTACAAGCGGATGCTGGCCTATTCCAGCGTCGAGCACATGGGCATCCTGGCCCTTGGCGTCGGCATCGGCGGCGGCGCGACCTTCGGGGCCATGCTCCACGCCGTCAACCACTCCCTGACCAAGGGTGCGCTGTTTCTCATTTCCGGCAACATCCTGGCCGTGTACCACACCCGCTCCTGCCACGACGCCCGGGGCGTCTCCCGGGCCCTGCCCATCACCGCCGCCCTGTGGATGGCCGGCTTTCTGGCCATTGTCGGCTCGCCGCCCTTTGGCATGTTCGTCAGCGAACTGACCATTTTGCAGGCCATGCTGGAAAGCGGGCGCATCCTGGCCCCGGTCATCTATCTGGCCGCCCTGACCGTCATCTTCGTCGGCATGGCCACCTCGGTGTGCCGCATGGTCCAGGGGCCGCTGCCCCCGGCCGTGCCCCATCCCGGCCCGGAACGCCTGCTGGCCGTCGGCCCGCCCCTGGTCCTTTTGGCCGCCACCCTGGTTTTGGGCCTGTATCTGCCCGGCGGCCTCGTAGCGCTTTTGACCCGCGCGGCCGCCGCCATTTCCCTGGGAGGCTAGGCCATGGAATTTCCTTACAACCAAGCCATTGCCCTGGCCGAGGCGCCCCGGCTGCCCCTGGCCCGGTTTCGCCAGGACGTGCTCACCCGGGTGGCTGCCGGCTGGCGGGTGCTGGCTCTTTTTGCCCTGCCCGGCGACGACATCCCGGAACCGGTCTGCCTGCTTGGCCGCGACCGCGACGGCCGGCTGGCGTTCCTGCGCGCCGAGCCGACCCTGGCCTACGTGTCGCTTACCCCCGAGTGCCCCCAGTGCCATCTCTTCGAGCGCGAGCTGTATGAGCAGTGGGGCGTCGTGCCCGAAGGCCACCCCTGGCTCAAGCCGGTGCGCTTTACCGGCACGCCCGGCCGGCCCGACCTGCCCCGCCCGGGTCCGGGCGTGACCGACTATTTCCAGGTGCGCGGCGAGGATGTCCACGAGGTGGCCGTGGGACCGGTCCACGCCGGCATCATCGAACCCGGCCATTTCCGGTTCCAGTGTTTCGGCGAGGAAGTCCTGCATCTGGAGATCAGCCTGGGATTCCAGCACCGGGGCATCGAGGCCGCGCTGGTCGGCGGCCCGGACCGGCGCACCGTGCATTTCATGGAGACAGCCGCCGGCGACACCACCATCGGCCACTCCCTGGCCCATGCCGCCGTGCTCGAGACCCTGGCCGGCGTGGCCGCCCCGGCCAGGGGACGGGCCATCGGCCGCGTGGCCCTGGAGCTGGAGCGGCTGGCCAACCATACCGGCGACCTCGGGGCCCTGGCCGGCGACGTGGGCTACCAGCCGACCATGGCCTTTTGCGGCCGCATCCGGGGCGATTTTTTAAACCTGACGGCCCTTCTATGCGGCAACCGCTTCGGCCGGGGTCTCGTGCGGCCCGGCGGCACGGCCTTTGACCTCGACGAGGCCGTCCTGCGCCTCCTCGACACCCGTCTGGAAGCCACCCGCCGGGCCGCCTTCGGAGCCGCCGAGCTGCTTTTTTCCTCGTCCTCGGCCCTGGCCCGGTTCGAGGGCACGGGCCGGCTGACCTCGGAGGCCGCCCGGGACATCGGGCTGGTCGGCCCGCCGGCCAGGGCCTGCGGCCTGCCCCGCGACGCCCGCCACTCCTTTCCCCTGTCCGGGGCCGGGGCCAAGGACATTCCCATGCAGATTCACGATTTCGGCGGCGTCTACGCCCGCACCCTGGTGCGCCGCCTGGAGATGGAGGCGTCGCTTGATTTCATCGACGCCACCCTGGCCGATCTGCCCCCCGGACCGGTCAACCGAGCCCTGCCGGCCACATTTCCCCCGGACACCCTGGCCGTGGGACTGGTCGAGGGCTGGCGCGGCGAGATCTGCCACGTGGCCGCAACCGGCCCGGACGGCCGATTTGCCGCCTACAAGATCGTCGATCCGTCGTTTCACAACTGGTTCGGACTGGCCCTGGCCCTTCGCGGCCAGCAGATCTCCGATTTCCCGATGTGCAACAAGAGTTTCAACCTGTCGTATTGCGGCCATGACCTCTAGGACGCCCGAGAATGCTCCATATCCTGCTTGAACGCCTGCGCCAGGGCCACCGCACCGTGGCCTTCCCCCGGGAAATGCCGCCCCTGCCGCCGCGCTATCGGGGGTTGCCGGTCCTTTCCGATTCGCCCTGCGCCACCGGCTGCCCATCCTGCGCCGGGGTATGTCCGACCGGGGCGCTCGGAGCCGACGAGGCCGGCCTTTTCCTTGACCTGGGCCGCTGCATCCTGTGCGGGGCCTGCGCCGCAGCCTGTCCGGGCCGGCGGGTGGCCTTTTCCCAGGACCATCGGCTGGCGTCGAGCACCCGGGCGGGGCTGGTGCTGCGTCCAGGCACGCGCCCGACGGTGACTCCGCTTGAGCCGGCCCGCTTGAAACTCTTTTCCCGGTCCCTGCGGCTGCGCCAGATCAGCGCCGGGGGCTGCAACGCCTGCGAGGCCGACACCAACGTGCTGACCACGGTGGTCTTTGATCTTGGCCGCTTCGGCATCGATTTCGTGGCCTCGCCGCGCCACGCCGACGGCGTGGCCGTGACCGGCCCGGTGCCGCAAAACATGCGGGCCGCCACGCTGGCCACCTTCGAGGCCGTGCCCGATCCCCGGGTGGCCATCGCCATCGGCGCCTGCGCCATCTCCGGCGGGCTCTTTGCCGGAAACCCGGAAACCACCGGCGGGGCCACGCCCCATCTGCCGGTTGACCTGTTCATCCCTGGCTGTCCGCCCCATCCCCTGACCATCCTCGACGGGCTGCTGCGCCTGCTCGGCATAAAAACGCCCTGATTCCAGCGGGCAGCCCCTTGGCCGGTGTTGCGAAAGAGCCGGCAAAGGTGCAAAAGGAAGGATCGGCGAACCCACACGGCCTTGATCCGCAACCCATCTGCCAAGGAGTCGAAATGCCCAACGCCACGAATTTCACGCTCTTTAGCGGCGGCGCCCAGGGCGCTGAAGCCGAATTCGGACGCCAGGCCGAACGCTACGGCGTCCAGGAGGTCAATTTCACCTTCGAGGGCCACCGCATCGATCGCACCCGCGGCATCCGCGTGCTGACAAACGAGGAGCTGGTCAAAAAGGACGTGAGCCTGACCTACGTGTCCAAGCTCCTGGACCGCAAATTCAGCAACGGTCCCCAGATCCGCATGGTGCTGCGAACCATCATGCATCAGGTGGACGCCGGGCTTGAGGTGTTCGTCATCGGGGTCATCCACGAAGACGGCACGGTGACGGGCGGCACGGGTTGGGGCGCGGAATTCGCCAAGATCTGCAACAAGCCGCTCTTTGTCTTCTGCCAGGAGAAAGAAGGTTGGTTCACCTGGAAAAGCGGAGCCTGGGAACCGGCCGCCGCCCCGGTCATCAGCCAGACCCATTTCACGGGCACGGGAACGCGCTTCCCCAACGAGGCCGGCATTGCGGCCATCGCCGACCTGTTCGCCCGCTCGTTTGCCTGATTTGCCAGACCAGCAAAAGGCCGGGAAACCTCGTGGTTTCCCGGCCTTTTTTCGTGGGGCCCCAGCGCCTAGCCGGCGGTGCGGCCCGGCGGGCCATCGCCGAAAAAGGGCGCGGCCCGTTCGACCGCCTGCCCGAAGTCCTGGAGAAAGACGGCCAGGGCCGCCCGCTCGCTGCGCCGCAGCGCCCGGTGCCCGGCCGCCTCGGAAAAGCCCAGGCTGTAGAGGTCGCACAGGGCGTATTCCCGGCCGGGCAGGGCCGGCATGGCCACCACCGCCCCGCCGCGCCGGGCCAGCGCCTCCCGGGCCTGCCCGCCATAGGACAGGCCGTCGGCCCCGGTGAAGCCGTCGAAAAACAGAAAATCCTCAGGCTGGCCGTAAAAGCAGTTCTTGACCACCACATAGTCCACCCGGTCGCCAAAGGCCTCCATGGCGGCCAGCACGTTGTGGGTCGAGGCCTGGACATTGGAAATGACCACGGCCACGGTGATGCGCACCCCCTCGGCCTCGTAGGCGTCAAGGAGCGGGGCCATGCCCCGGCCGCCGCCCACCACCCGGCCCAGATCGCCCAGGCAGCCGGCCGGGAAATCAAACAGCAGGGTCGACGCCGGCACATCCAGGGCGTCGAGCACCAGCCCCCGCTGGGCAGCCTCGCGCAGATCGAAGCTGGCGACGCCGAAAAGCGGGTCCTGGGGCGCAACCAGGCCGCCCCGGGCGTCGCGCGCGCCATAGTGCTGGAGGAGCTGGCCCACCTGCCCGTCGGCGTCAAAGGCGGCGACGGGAAGCCCCCGCAAAAGCCGCAGATGGTCGAGCAAGGCCCTGGAAAAGGTCGATTTGCCCGACCCGCCCTTCTGGCTGAGGATGAAAATGGCCCGTCGCATGAACGCTCCCCTCTGTCCGGTCAACGCCGGTCAAAGCTGTCGAGGATGGTGAAAAAACCGGGCCACGTCGGTGGCGTCGTTGTAAAAATGCGGCGACAGCCGGATGCGGCCGCCCCGGGGCGAGGCGGCCACGCCGGCTGCTTCCAGATGGGCAAAAAGCCCGGCCGGGTCGGGATGGGCAAAGGACAGGATGCCCGAGCATTCCCCGGCTCCCCGGGGCGAGACCACGGTCAGCCCGCGCTCGGCCAGCCCCTCGGCCAGCCCCCGGGTTACGGTGAAAATCCGCTGGGCCACACTTTTCATCCCGACCTCGTCCAGCAGGGCCAGGGACTCGCCGTAGGCCGCGATGGCCGTGATGTCCTGGGTTCCCGGCTCAAAGCGCCCGGCCCCCTCTTTCAAGCGGAATTCCTCGCCCAGGCGCTCCTCGTCGCACATGCTGCGCCAGCCGGCCAGGACCGTGGCCAGGGCGGGGGCGGCGGCCGGGGAGACGTAGAATATGCCCAGGCCCATGGGGCCGAGCTGCCATTTGTGGCAGCCGGCGGCCACGAAATCGACGTCCAGGGCTGTGGCGTCAAAGGGCAGCGCCCCCAGGCTCTGGATGGCGTCGAAGCAGCACAGCGCCCCGGCCTCGTGGCACAGCCGGACGAACTCGGCCGCAGGCAGGGCCGCACCGGTCATCCAGTCCACGGTGGAGGCGACGACCAACCGGCAGCCCGGAATAAGCCGGGCAGCCGCGGCCATGTCCACCACGCCGTCGTGCTTGGGCAGCTCGACCACGGTGACGCCCAGGCGGGCCAGATTGTCGAAGGGAAAGCGCACGGACGGAAAATCCGGCCAGGTGACGGCCACCTTGTCGCCGGGCTTCCAGTCAAGGCCGGCCGCCACCAGGGACAACCCACACGAGGTGTTGCCGGTAAAGGCCACATGCTCGGGCACCGTGCCGAGCAGCCCGGCCGCCCGCTCACGGGCCTCGGCCACCAGGGCGATCCAGCGCATGTAGTCCTTCGACGCCCGACGCCAGCGTTCGGCAAAGACCTCATGCCCGGCCAGACAGGCCCGCCGCGGCAGGGGGGACACTGCTGCGTGGTTGAAAAACACCGTATCGGCCGTCACCGCGAATTCCCCGCGCCAGGACTCTTCGTTCATGCCGCCTCCCGTGATTACGCTCTTGCGGCCCGGGGCCGCGCCCTCTGGATACGGGGGATGCGCCCCCGGGGCAACCCTCTGGCCCAACGTCCGGCGGCGCTAGCCCGGCGGCCCGGCCTCGGGCACGAGCCGGTCGCGCCGGGCCAGAGCCGGGAAAAAACGTATCCACAAGGCCACCACGGCCAGGGTGCCGACCCCGCCGAAGACCACGGCCCCGGTGGCTCCCATGAGCGCGGCCAGGACGCCGGACTCGAAATCGCCAAGCTGGTTGGAGGTGCCGATAAACACGGCGTTGACGGCGCTGACCCGCCCGCGCAGGGCGTCGGGGGTGTCGATCTGAATGAGCGTGGCCCGGATGACCACGCTCACCATGTCGCTGGCCCCAAGGATGGTCAGGGCGGCCAGGGACAGGGGAAAGGAGCGCGACAGGGCAAAGACGATGGTGGCCAGCCCGAAGACGGCCACGGCCCCGAACATGATCGGCCCCACCCGCCGGGACAGGGGAAAGCGGGTGAGAAAAAGCGACATGGCCAAGGCCCCGAGGCTCGGCGCGGCCCGAAGCGCCCCCAGGCCGCCGGGGCCGACCGCCAGGATGTCCCGGGCAAAGACCGGCATCAGCCCCACGGCCCCGCCAAGCAGCACGGAAAAGAGGTCCAGGGAAATGGCCCCGAAAATGACCGGGCGGCTGCGGATAAAGCGCAGCCCGTCAAGGGCCGTGCTCCACAGCCCGCCCGGCGGAGCCGTGGCCTGGACGGCCCGGGGAATGGACAGGACCGTCGCGCAGGCCACGGCATAGACGACCGCACCCAGGCCATAGACCACCCCCGGCCCCAGGGCAAAAAGCAGGCCGCCGGCAGCCGGTCCCAGGATCATGGCCGTTTTCCAGACCGAACCGCTCCAGGCCAGCATCCGGGGCAGGGATTCCTTGCTGACCAGGCCGGGAAGCAGGGCCTGGAGCGAGGGCGTCTCAAAGGCCCGGGCCGCGCCGATGAGGCCCACACAGGCAAAGATGCCGCCCAGGCCGAGAAAGCCGCTGACCGTCTCGGCCAGAAGGACGAGCAGGGCCAGGGCCACAACCGCCTGGCACACCCCGGCGATGCGCCGGCGGTCAAAGCGGTCGGCCACCTGCCCGACGACCAGGGTGAGCAGGAACTGGGGCGCGAATTCCACCAGCCCGACCAGCCCGAGCATGAAGGCGCTGCCGGTCAGATCGTAGACCTGCCAGCCAATGGCCACGGCGGTCATGTGGTAGGCAAAGCCCGAGGCGCTGCGGGCGGTCCAGAAACGGGTAAACGACGGGTTGCCGAAGATTTCAGAGGCCATAAGACATCCGTTCGGAAATGCGGGTGGGAATCAGGCTGGGCAGCGGGCTATCATGCCGGGCCAGCGGCGTCGAGGGGGGCGGCGGCCAGGCCAGCGGCCGGGATTGGGGTCGGTGTGGCGGCCAGGGCGGCAATCCGGGCCTGGGCCAGCCGCAGGGCCACGTCGTACAGGGCCAGATAGAAAAAGGCGTAGCGCGAGACAAACGAGGTCAGGTCATAGTCCACGATGCCGTGCACCGCCACCTCGGCCACAAGCGCCGTCAGCACGGCGTAAAACATGACCAGGGCAAAGTCGGCCGAAGCCGGGCCGCCCCCTCCGGGCGGTCCGGACAGACGGGCCTGAAAAACATGATAGGCCGGGACGGTGCGCCCCAGGAAAATAAAGCCCAAAAGGGCCAGCAGGAACAGGCCGGCCAACCCCATGTCGTAATAAAAGGCCAGATAGATGTTGTGGACTTCAAAAACCTTGATGTTGTAGGTAAAGCCCCCTGCCCCCAGGCCGGCCAGGATCGTGGCCGGTCGGTCGCCCAGGCTGCGGAAACCATGGGCCCAGATCTTAAACCGGGTGGACAGGCCGGTGGCGTCGCTGTCGCTTGAGGAAGACGCCTTCTTTTTGCTGAACAGCAGCTCGCCGGTATAGCCGAAACCGACCATGAGACGGTCGATGTAGCCCGGCGTGGTAATGAGCATCCCGGCGATGAGCACCACGACAAAGAGCGTGGTCTTGCGGATAAAGAGCCGCCGCGTGACCGGCAGAGCCAGGATCAGAAGGACGGCGGCCCCGAGAAACCCAAGCAGCGCCCCCCGGCTGGCCGGCAGGAGCATGGTGCAGAAAAAATACATGGCCCCAAGGCCCCAGCCCACCCGCCGCCAGGCGGTGCGGGCCAGCACGGCGTAGCCGGCGGCCACGAAACTGGCCACGCTCAAAAGCCCGGCGCTCTGGTTCCAGGACTCGATGCCGCCGGCCCGGATGGTGTAGAGGTGCAGTTCCAAGGCCCACTTCGAGGTCAGATAGCGGTGGACATCGAGTTCATAGTACATGGCGGCAATGACCCCGATGGAGGTCATGAGCGCACTGGCCAGCACGGTCTTGAGCAGCAGGTCCAGCCGGCGCGGACTGTCGCAAAGAACAAGCACGGTCCAATAGAGCAGAATATTGAGGAAAAGCCGGACAATGTTGGCCGCGCCCCAGGCCGGATGCGGGGTCCAAAGAAGGGTTGCCGTCTCGGCGACAAGGACCAGCAGCAAAACCGGCATGAAGGCCGAGCGGGAGGCCAGCGGCAAGCGCCCCTGGCCGGAGCGGGCCAGCATCCCCAGGCAGGTGAAGCAAAGCGGAAAATAGTAGGGATACAAGTGGAACTGGAGCGTGCCGGAGACCAGGTAAAAGAGGTTGGCGCAGGCGATAATCAGAGTGAAGGCCGTGACGCACAGCCCGAAAAACGGGCTGGCCAGACAGGCGAGCAGCAGGGCGGCCAGGGCCGCGCCGGACAGGGAGGCCCACCAGGGCAGCCCATAGAGCGCGGCCGCGGCGGCCGGCAGGCCAAGTGCCGCGAAAACGCCGACAAGGCAGGGGACAAGACGCAATCTGATCACAGGCGACTGGCGCGGCGGCCGGGCTAGAAGTTCCCCGGCGAGGCCGGAGGCGTTGTTGTCGTCGGACAATCCTGGGGACAGACCCCGCGCGCCCGTTCAAAGGCGTCGCACACCCCATCACCGCACTTGCCGGCCGGGACGGCTCCGGAAGCCCCCGTGGCCGGGCCGGCAGCCCCGGACGCGCCGCCGCAGTCGCCCGGACACACCCCGCGCGCCCGCTCAAAATCATCGCACACCCCATCACCACACTTGCCGGCCGGGACGGCTCCGGAAGCCGCTCCAGGCGTCCCCGCGGCCGCAGCCGCCGGGGCCGTGGCCGGGCCGGCAGCCTCGGTCGCGCTGCCGCAGTCGCCCGGACAGACCCCATGCGCCCGCTCAAAAGCATCG
>NZ_MLBG01000033.1 GCF_001936595.1 Desulfovibrio sp. DV | reverse complement strand
CCGCCGGAGGCATCTTCTGCCTTTCCTGCTCTCGCTCTCCGGCCGCTGGAGGCGCTCTTCCCTTGTCCCCTCCGCTCCTGGCCCTACGCTGCCACGAAGCCGATGGCCCGGACGATGGCCGCGGCCAGCTCGCTGCCGGTGACCGGCTTGGCCAGATGATCGTCCATGCCGGCGGCCAGAAAGCGCTCCCGGTCGCCCTGCATGGTATAGGCCGTAAGCGCTACGATGGGCGTCCTGGCCCGGCCGGCGGCCGCCTCGTACTCCCGGATGGCCCGGGTGGCCTCCAGGCCGTCGGCCACGGGCATTTCCACATCCATGAAAATCAGGTCGAAAACGGACTCCCCGACCATGGCCACGGCCTCCCTGCCGTTTCGGGCCACGCGTGGCCGGTGTCCGGCCTTTTGCAACATGCGTTCAACGGCCAGGATGGTAACCTCGTCGTCCTCGGCCACCAGGATCGAAAGCCCGGCCGGTGCGGCCGCCACGACCGCCTCCGGGGCCGGCAGGACGGCATCGGCGGCACGGCCGAAGGGCAGGGACAGGTAGGCCACGGTCCCGGCTCCCGGGGTGTTGTCGATGGCCAGTTCACCGCCGAGAAGCCGCACGAGCTTGCTGACGATGGCCAACCCGAGCCCCGCCCCCTGGAAACGGCGGGTGTAGCTGGATTCGGCCTGGACAAAGGGATCAAAGATCGTGGCCAGTTGGGCGTCGGTGATGCCGATGCCCGTATCGGCGATGCAAAAAAGCAGCCGCACCCGATCGCCAGGGCAGATCGGCAGCGGTCCGGCGGTGACCCGCACGCTCCCGGCCTCGGTAAATTTGACGGCATTGCCCACCAGATTGAAAAGGATCTGCAACAGCCGGGCCTCATCGCCCAGGACCACCGGCGGCATGTCCGGGGCGAGCGTGCAGGACAGGTCCAGGTTCTTTTCCCGGCAGGCCGGGCGGAAGAGGTCCAGGATGGCCGGGACCACATCGGCCGTGCGCAGGGGCGCAGACACAAAGGACATGCGGCCGGTCTCGATGCGGGAGATGTCCAGGATGTCGGCCAACAGCCGGGTCAGCCGGCCGCAGGACTTGATGGCGGCCAGGATGTATTCCGACTGCTCGCTTGACGGCCCGGTGGTTTTGAGCAGTTCGAGCATGCCGAGGATGCCGTTTAAGGGCGTGCGGATTTCATGGCTCATGTTGGCCAGGAATTCGGATTTGGCCCGGCTGGCGGCCTCGGCCAGCTGTTTGGCCTCGACGAGCTGGGTTTCCACCCGTTTGCGGGCCGTGACATCGCGCAGGATGCCCACGCCATGCCAGCGCCCCTGCATGTCCAGGGCGGCCAGGGACAGCGACACCGCGATTTCGCTGCCGTCCTTGCGCCGGGCCAGCAGATCCCGGGAGTTGGCCGGGATCTCGCCCTGGCCGGTGGCTGTAAATTCCGCGAAAACGTCCAGCCCGGCCTTGGCATAGCGTTTGGAGGCAAGCAGCCCGTGCACATCGTGGCCCAGGGCCTCGGCGGCCGTATAGCCGAGCAGGGCCTCGGCCGCCGGATTCCAGAACGTCACCAGCCCGTCGGCATCGGTCATGATGATGGCGTCGCGGGCCGCCTCGATGATGCGGCGAAGGCGCGTCTCGCTTTCCCGCAGGGCTTCGTCGCTGCGCCGGCGCTCGGTGATGTCGCGGGCAATACCGATCATGTAGGCTTGGCCATCGGTGTGGAAGGCCACCACCCGCAGTTCCACCGGGAAGGTCGTGCCGTCCCGGCGTCGATGCCGTGTCTCAAACGATGCCCGGCCCGCCGTGCCAATGGCCGCGGAAAATTCCGCCAGCGAGTGGGCTGTCTGCTCCACGTCCAGGTCGATGACGCCAAGCTCCAGCAGTTCCTGGCGACTCATGCCGGTCTGGCGCTCGGCCTCGGGGTTGACATCGAGAAACCGGCCGCTCCAGTCGGTAAGGTAGATGGCGTCGCCGGCGTTTTCCACCAGCAGACGCAGCTTTTCCTCGGCCAGCCGCAGTGGCCGCATGTCGATGTCCAGGCAGTAGAGCAGGGTTTCGCCCCGGGCGGTTTGCACCACGGCATGGCTGGAGAAGACCGCGACCGGGGAGCCGTCCTTACGCAGGAGCGTCAACTCGCCGGCCGGCAGCGGCTGGCCCGAGGCGGCCATACCCGCGATGGCGCCGCGCGCCTGATCGCGCATGGCCGGCGGAATGATGCAGTCGAGCAGATCGCGGCCGAGCACCTCTTCCCGGGAAAACCCGTAAATGGCTTGCGAAGCGGCGTTCCAGTAGCGGATGCGGCGATCCGGGCCATAGCCCTGGACCGAGACCGTGGGGATGTTGTCAAGCAGGGTATGGAAACGCGCCTCGCTCTCGGCCAGGGCGACTTCGGACGCCCGCAACCCGGCGGCGGCGGCCTGCAACTCGCGCCGGGCTTCGGCCAGCCGCCGACGCAACACGGCGCAAAAAAACAGGGCCAAAGCGCCAAGCAGGGCCAGGGCAAGCATGATGGCCAGCCCCCAGGGGACGGGGTGCGAGCCTGCACCGGGCGGCACGGGCTGCGCCCAGAGGACGGGCACGGCCGGGCAGGCCCAAACGGTCAGGACGGCGGCCGGGAGGCCGAAGCCCACTGCCCGGGGAAAACGGCACCGGCCACCCCTTGCGCCCGTAGTTGTCCGGTCTTTGCTTCGCAGCATTGCTTTGCCCCTGTGCGGCGCAAACGGCATCGCCGGCAGTGTCTGCCTGCGCCCGGGACGTGGACCAACGGCGGGCGGGAGGCTTCTCCCGCGAATACACCAAAAAAGCGCCCAGGCACAAGGGCTTGCCAGCCTGCACCGGACAGGCCGGATCATCGGGGCCGCCGGAAGGCGAGCTCCGGGCCGGGGATGGGCGGCCACGGGCAACCAGGCTCCTGCCACGCCACTCCGGGCCGGGCGGCAGGCTGGCAGGGCTGCCGCACCTTGACGCCTGCCCCGCCCTGGTCCACTCTGCGGACAGCCTGACGGCCACCCATTTTCTTACGGAGTCTGCCCCCATGGACAAGCGTCTTCCCTGGCCTGATTATTTCATGCGCATCGCCTATCTGGTGGCCGAGCGCAGCACCTGCCTGCGGCGCAAGGTCGGGGCCGTGGCCGTGCGCGACCGCCGCATCCTGGCCACGGGCTACAACGGCTCCCCGGCCGGCACGGCCCATTGCCTGGACATCGGCTGCCTGCGTGAAAAACTCGGCATCCCGTCCGGGGAACGCCACGAACTGTGCCGGGGCCTGCACGCCGAACAAAACGTCATCATCCAATGCGCCCTGCACGGCGTGCCCATTGCCGGGGCAGACATCTACTGCACCACCCAGCCGTGCCTGATCTGCACCAAGATGCTGATCAACTGCCAGGTGAACCACATCTATTTCAGCCAGGGCTATCCTGATCCGCTGTCGGCCGAGATGATCGCCGAAGCCGGCATCGGCTTTGACGTGCTGGAGGGCAACCATGGCGTCTGATGCCGATTTCATGGCCCGGGCTTTGGAACTGGCCGAGCGCGGCCGGGGCTTTGTCACGCCCAATCCCCGGGTCGGGGCGGTGCTGGTGCAAAACGGCGCCATCGTGGCCGAGGGCTGGCACAAGGTTTTTGGCGGCCCCCACGCCGAGGTGGAATGCCTGCGCGAGGCCGAGCTGCGCCGGGTTCCCGTGGCCGGGGGCACCATGTACGTGACCCTTGAGCCGTGCAACCATTTCGGCAAGACGCCGCCGTGTTCGCGCACCCTGCTGGAATCCGGGGTGGCCCGGGTGGTGGTGGGCTGCCTGGACCCCAATCCGGTGGCCGAGGGCGGGGCCGAACTGTTGCGCCAGGGCGGCGTGGCCGTCGATGTCGGCGTCCTGGAGCAGCAGTGCCGCGACACCATTGCCGATTTCGTGGTCTACAAGACCATGGGCCGGCCCTATGTGACCCTCAAGCTGGCCATGACCCTGGACGGGCGCATTGCCACCCGCACCGGCGACGCGAGCTGGGTGAGCGGGCAGGCCTCGCGGCGGTGCGTGCATCGGATGCGGGCCGGGATGCAGGCGGTGATGGTCGGCGGCGGGACCCTTCGGGCCGATGATCCGCGCCTGACCCACCGCCTGGACGCCAGCGATCCGCTGTCGGGCAACCCCCAGCCGCTGGCCGTCATCGTCACCCGCCGGCTGCCCCCGGCTGATGCCACCCTGACGCTCGTGCGCGAGCGTTCGCCGGAACTGGCCATCCTCACGGGCCTTGAGCAGGCCGACTCGGCCGCCGGCCGGGCGCTCGCCAAACGCGGTGTGCGGCTTTACGGCCTGCCCGACCGGCCCGACGGCAGCCTTGACCTGGCCCCGGGGCTTGGCCGGCTGCGCAGCGAGGCCCGGATCTATACGCTTTTGTGCGAGGGCGGGGGCGGGCTGGCCGGCTCTCTGGCGGCCCAGGGGCTGGCTGATGAGCTGGCGCTTTTTTACGCCCCCAAGGTGCTGGCCGACGACCGGGCCGTGGCCGGCTTTTCGGGTCTGGCCGTGCCGCGCATGGCCGACGCCGCCGGCTACCGCTTCTGCGACGTGCGGCGGGTGGACGAGGATATTTTTGTCACGGCAAGGCCGTTGCCGGCCTGAGAAACAAGGGGCACGGCCTTTTGGGCGCCAGTTTCGCGTAATTTATTTAATGGCCTGATCAATACTTGAGATATTTGACCGGAGAACCTGAGAGTGAACAAATTCCCCAATCTCAGACAATTCGTTTTGATCATTGGCAACGCAAGATCAGGCACATCACTGCTCGGTTCCATCATCGACGCGCATCCCAACGCCATGGTTGCCAACGAAACAAACGCGTCAAAACACTTCTGGTCATCCCTTTCAGCAACAGAAATATTTGAAGAAATTTATGCAAATGCTGAAACAAACAGGGAAAATGGCAGATACTGCGGTGGTTACTCGTACAAGATAGCCCAGGGCCCTAAAAATCTGAACGACATCCAGGTGACCGGAGACAAAATATGGAATCCGGCCATGCTTCTCCTGCACGGAGACTACAGTTTACTCCATCACCTCGAAACAACCCTTGAAACAAATGTGTCCATAATACATGCCGTCAGGAATCCTTTTGACACCGTCGCCACGATGCACAACAGAAGCGGTGCCCCGGTCATGGACAGGATCTCCTGGTATTTCATGCATTGCGCGGCCGCCAGCGTCATCCGGGAAAAAGCCCGATGCCTGGACATCCACCACGAGGACGTCATCACCTCGCCCGAACAGGAGCTTCTCAAAATTCTGGCCTTTCTCGGACTGGAGCCGAATCCGGCTTTTTTGGCGGAATGCAAAGCGATGCTGTTTAATAAACCGAAATTGACACGGCACACCATTGCCTGGACTCCCGCCGAACTGGAAGCCATGAACGCCAAGATACGCGACTATGATTTTTTATACCGGTACAGTTTCGATTCCTGGACGCTCACCCGGTAAGCGCCGCTCCGGGCACGCTGCCCGCGGCCGGACAATTCCGGGCCCCAGCGCAACCGCTCCACCCACCCCGCCCGCCGGATAAGCATCCCGGGGACCCACCCCGACCCGAAACGCCCGTTGCCCGGATGCCCGGGCCCATTACCGAAGTCGCGCCCCGGCCGACCGGGCTACACGTTCGTCTGTCCCAGGTATTCGGCCACGGTTTCCTGGTCGATGGTCAAAGTGGGCCCTTTGTCCGTGGTCTCGAACTTGGGCGAGGCATTGGGATCAAATTCGTAGGGAGCGATCAGGCCGTTAAATATCTCGCGCAGGGCGCGCGCGCCAATGCGGCTGTTTTTGGCGGCGGCGCAGGCAATGGCGGTCAGGGCTGCGTCGGTCACCTGGAGGCGGATGCCCATGTGGCGGAAGTATTCCAGGCACAGGCGAAGGGGTGAGTTCCCCGAACCGATGAGGATCTGGCGCAGCTCGTCCTTGCCCAGTTCCTCGAGCATGGTGATGGCTCCGAAGCGGGAAATAAACTGCGGCATCATGCCAAAGGCGAACATGTCGGCCAGACGCAGGTATTCCCGCAGCCGAAAGCGCACCACGGTCCGCACCGACACCGTGCCGTCGGCGCGGCGCTCCACTTCCGAGACTTCCTTGAGCCGCCGGTCGTCGCGGCGGTTGACGATGCAGTTGTAGACCTGGTCGTAGAGTTCCTCAAAGGCCCCGCCGCAGATGAAAAGGAGCTTGCCGGTATCGAGCGGGATGTCCGTCTCCACCGGCCGGCCGTCTTCCATGACCGTGGCCCGGTAGAGGAACTGTTCGCCTTCGAGCATGGTCAACAGCGCATACTGGGTGGTGATGCCCTCGACATTGGGCTTGCCCGAGATGCGCCCGGAAATCTTGTCCACCTCGTCCACGCACACCGTGGCATTTTCCAGGTATTCCCGCAGGGCCGCAGCCGACAGTTCCGCGCCGAAAGCCACCTTGGCCCGGGCTTCGAGCTTGCGGAAAAGGCGGGTGGTGCGGTCCTCGCCCTCGACCTCGGGCGACAGCGTGTTGGCGTTTATGATGAGCATGACCCGGAAGCGGTCGAGCTCGGGGTGGGCGTCGTAAAAGGCCGCCACCGCCTGCATGAGCGTGGTCTTGCCGGTGCCGGAGTTGCCGATGAGCAGGACGTTCGGGGCCGGCAGCCCGTGGATGTGCTTGTAAAGCGACACGCTGATGCGGCGCAGCAGTTCTTCCTGGCCAAGGACCCGGGCAGCCAGGAACTTGTGGATATCGGTGGGGAGAATCTTTGGTTCCATACGGCTGCGTCCTTCGGAATTTTTTTTCTCACTACCCGCAACACCGGCCCCGGACAAGGGCGGGCCGGCCCCTTGCGGGCGGGTTGGTTTTTGCGGCGGCATCTGCTACCCCTGGCACCGCACCCAGTAACCAGGGCGCAGCCACCACATGATGCCAACACTGAATATAGCCGACCTCTCCCTGGCCATTATCTGGCTTTTCTTTGCCGTGCGCGGCTATATGCGCGGGCTGGTCAAGGAAGCCGGGTCGCTGGCGGCCATCATCACGGCCTTTTATCTGGCCGGCTCCTACCACAAAGTGCTGGCCCCCAACCTGTCCGAATATATTTCCGGCAACTACGCCGGCACCGCCGCCTACCTGCTCATTTTCACCGTGGCGCTGATGGGCGTGTGGTTCGTGGCCCTGGCCATTTCCGGCATCGTCAAGGTGACCATGACCCAGTGGGCCGACCGGTTTTTCGGCGGCGGCTTCGGGCTGGTCAAGGGCGTGATCCTGACGGCGGTGCTGCTTTTCCTGCTGCGTCTGGCCATGCCGGACCCGGATTTTCTCAAAGGGTCCATGCTCGTGCCGGTGCTCGACAAGGTGAGCGGCAAGCTCGTCAATTACATCCCCCCGGACATCAACGAAAAACTGCGCCGGTTCGGGAAAAAGGAACTGCCCGATCCCATCAAGGCGGCCCTGGAGAAAAAGGCCGCAGCCGCCGCAGCCGCCACTGCCGCCGCCGTCCTGGACAAAAAACCGGCCGATCCCGACAAGAAGCCGGCCGAGGCTCCCAAGGCCGAGGACAAGCATCCGGCCCCGGAGCCGGCCAAGCCCGCTGACAAAAAGCCGGCCGAACCGGCCAAAGAGCCGGACAAGAAACCGGCCGCCAAACCCGAAGCCAAGGCCGCAGAACCGGCCAAAAAGCCAGAGGCCAAGCCGGCCGAGGCCAAAACGGCCGAACACCCGGCCAAAAAAGCAGCCGAACCGGCCAAACCGGCCGGGTCGGACGCCAAAGCCGCCCCGGAGAAAAAGGCCGACCCCGCCAAATCCGAGGCCCCGAAAGCCGCGCCCGACCCCAAGGCTGCGGCCGACAAACACCCGACCGCGCCGGCTGCCAAGCCGGCCCGCCCTGCCGATACGGACAAACCATCATGAGCGATACCGACACAGCCCCGTCAACTGCCGCCGCCCTGGCCAGCCTGCAAGACGTTCTGGACGCCCTGCTCGGCCCCGAGGGCTGCCCCTGGGACAAGGTGCAGACCCCGGAGACCCTTTGCGACTACATCATCGAGGAATCCTTCGAGCTGGTGGACAGCATCCGCTCGGGCGACATCCCGGGCACGGCCGAGGAACTCGGCGACGTGCTGTTTTTGCTCCTTTTTGTGGCCACCCTTTCCCAGGCCCGGGGCGATTTCACCCTGGCCGAGGCCTTTGACACGGCTGCGGCCAAGATGGTCCGCCGCCATCCCCATGTCTTTTCCGACTGCACGATAAAGGACCGCGAGGAGCTGCTGCGCAACTGGGAGCGCATCAAGCGCACGGAAAAACCGGCCAAGACCGGCCTGTTCGCCAGCCTGCCCAAGGGCCTGCCGCCGCTTTTGAAGGCCTACCGCGTCCATTCCAAGGCGGCCCGGGCCGGGTTCACCTGGGAGACCGACGCGGACATGGCCGGGCATCTGGCTGTGGAGCGGGCCGAGTTCGAGGCGGCGGTGGCCGCCGGCGACGAAGCGACCATGGCCGAGGAATTCGGCGATTATCTCTTCTCCCTGACCGAATACGGCCGCCGCCTGGGGCTCAAGGCCAATGCCTGCCTGGATGGCGCGGTCAACAAGTTCCTCCGCCGCTACAAGGCCATGGAAAAGCTGGCCGAGGCCCGGGGCGTGAAGCTCGACGACCTGGACATGGCCGCCAAAAACGCCTTGTGGGACGAAATCAAGGCCGCTTCGTAGCTTGCATCCGCCAGCCTGACCGCCTACAAGAAGAGGATGCTGGTCCATCCCGCCCGCGTCCGGTCCCTGTCTCAAAATGCCCCGCGCCAGGGGCCGGTCGTCTATTGGATGACCCGGGAACAGCGGGCCGCGGACAACTGGGGCCTGCTCCACGCCGCCGCCCTGGCCGGGCAGGACAAGGCCCCCCTGGGGGTCCTGTTCGCCCTGGCCCCGACCTATCCCGGAGCCACCGCGCGCCACTACGATTTCATGCTGCGCGGCCTGGCCGAAACCGAGGCGGCGCTGCGGGCGCGAAACATCCCGTTTTTTCTGCTCCCGGGCGATCCGGCGGCCACGGTGCCGGCCTTTCTGCACCAGACCGGGGCCGGGACATGCGTCACCGATTTCGATCCCATGCGGATCAAACGGCACTGGCAGGGGGCGGTTGCCGCCGCCTTTGCCGGGGCGCTTGTCGAGGTGGACGGCCACAACGTCGTGCCCTGCCTCCTCGCCTCGTCGCGCCGGGACTATGCCGCGGCCACGCTTCGCCCGAAAATCCACCACCGGCTGGCTGAATTTCTCGAACCCTTCCCCGAGCTGCCCCATTTTGCCGCCGCCAACCTGGACGGCTGCGATCCGGTGGACTGGGCTGCCGTGGCCGGCAGCGTGACGGCCGACCCGGCTGTGCCCCCGGTGCCCCCGGTCGCGGGCCTTTGCCCCGGTCCGGCTGCAGCCCGGGCGGCCCTGGCCGATTTCATAGCCAACCGCCTGCCCGGCTATGCCACCCGGCGAAACGATCCCAATGCCGGGGCCGTCTCGGGCCTGTCGCCCTATTTCCACTTCGGCCAGCTCTCCCCCCAGCGCGCCGCCCTGGACATCCTGGCCGCCAAGGACCGCGCCCCGGCCGATGCCGACGCCTATCTGGAAGAACTGATCATCCGTCGGGAACTGTCCGACAATTACTGCCACTACACCCCGGACTACGACCAGTTTTCCGCCCTGCCCGACTGGGCGCAAAAGACCCTGGCCGCCCACGCCGGCGACGCCCGGCCGTATGTCTACGAGCCGGCCGCCTTCGAGGCCGGGGCCACCCACAGCGCCCTGTGGAACGCGGCCCAGGGCCAGCTTGTCCGCACCGGGCGCATCCACGGCTACATGCGCATGTACTGGGCCAAAAAGATCCTGGAATGGTCGGCCTCGCCCCAGGCAGCCATCGCCATCGCCCTGACGCTTAATGACCGCTACGCCCTGGACGGCCGGGACCCCAACGGCGTGGTCGGCGTCCTGTGGTCCGTCGGCGGCCTGCACGACCGGCCCTGGGCCAACCGGGCCGTCTACGGACAGGTGCGCTACATGAACGAACGAGGCTGTCGGCGCAAATTCGACGTGGACGCCTATGTCGCCCGGTACCGCTAAGGAGCCGCCATGACCTCCGGCTTTGTGCGCAAGATGCTGCTTCTGGCCCTGGTGGCCGCCTTGATCGCCGGATTCTTCGGTCTGGGACTGCACAATTCCCTGACCTTGTCCTTTCTCAAAGAGTCCCGGGAGGCCCTGGCCACGGCCCAGGCCGCCTCGCCGCTGCGGTTTGCGGCCGGGTATTTCCTGCTCTACGTGCTGGTGGCCGCCCTGAGCCTGCCCGGCGCAACCGTGCTGACCCTTGGTGGCGGGGCCATCTTCGGCTTCTGGACCACCCTCGTCATCGTCTCCTTTGCCAGCACCATCGGCGCGACCCTGGCGTGTGCCCTGTCGCGCACGCTCTTTCGCCAGGCCATGGCCCGGCGCATGGGACCGAAGCTGACCGCCATCGACGAGGGCATCCGCCGGGAAGGGGCCTTTTACCTCTTCACCCTGCGCCTCATACCGCTTTTCCCCTTCTTCGTGGTCAACGCCGCCATGGGCCTGACCGCCGTGCCCCTGTCCACCTTTTACCTCGTCTCCCAGATCGGAATGCTCCCGGGCACGGCGGTTTACGTCAACGCCGGCACCCAGCTCGGGCGCATCGATTCCCTGGCCGGCATCCTCTCCCCCGGCCTGCTCGTTTCCTTTGCCCTGCTTGGCCTGTTTCCCCTGGCGGCCAGGCACGCCGTCGCCTTCTACCGCGCCCGACAGGCCCCAAAAAACCTGTCCGGGCCAAACTCGAAAGGAGACACCCCATGAAAATCGGTATGGTCGGCCTTGGCCGCATGGGCCTTAACATGGCCAAACGTCTGGTCCGGGGCGGCATCGAGGTGACGGCGTATAACCGCACCGTTAAAAAAGCCACGGACTTTGCCGCCGAGGAAGGGGCCAAAGCCAGTGCCGCCGCATCCATGGCCGAGCTGGTGGCCGCGCTGCCCGCGCCGCGCATTGTCTGGCTGATGCTGCCGGCCGGCGCGGCCACGGACGAGCACATCGACGAGCTCATGCCGCTTCTGTCTGCCGGTGACATCATCGTGGACGGCGGCAACACCTTTTTCCGCGACGACCTGCGTCGCCACGAGGCCGCCGGCAAGCTCGGCCTTCGCTACTGCGACGCCGGGGTCAGCGGCGGCATCTGGGGCCTGGCCGAGGGCTACTGCATCATGTACGGGGCCGAACCCGACGTGGCTGCCGCGCTTAAACCGGCCATGGAGGTCCTGACCGGTCCCGGCGGCAACCTGCACACCGGCCCGGTGGGTTCGGGCCACTACGTGAAGATGGTCCACAACGGCATCGAATACGGCATGATGCAGGCCTATGCCGAGGGCTTTGAGATCATGGCCGCCTCCCAGTTCGGCGCGGGCCTCGATTTCACGGCCATCTGCGACCTGTGGAACCATGGGTCGGTGGTGCGCTCCTGGCTTCTGGAACTGGCCCAGCGGGCCTTTACCGAAGACCCCAGGCTGGAGTCGCTTGAAGCCTATGTGGACGATTCCGGCGAGGGCCGCTGGACCGTGGTCCAGGCGATTGAAAACGCCGTGTCCGCTCCGGTGATCACGGCCTCGCTCTTTGAACGCTTCCGCTCCCGCCAGCCCAACGCCTTCCAGGACCGGGTGCTGGCGGCCCTGCGCAACCAGTTCGGCGGCCATGCCGTCAAAAGGAAGGACGGCCATGATTGATGCCATGGACCCGGCCCAGGCCGAAGTGGTCCTGGGGCGCACCACGGCCACGGCCGAAGCGGCCTGCCGCTTCGAGCAGGTGGGCGACCCGTTTATCCTGGTCATCTTCGGGGCCACCGGCGACCTGACCGCCAGGATGCTCGTCCCGGCCCTGGTTGCCCTGTGCGCCGGCGGCCACCTGCCCGACAACTTTGCCGTGGTCGGGGCCAGCCGCACGGACCTAAACGACGATTCCTTCCGGGAACGGATGCGCCAGGCCGCCGTCGAATTCGGCTCCCTGGCCCCCGGATTGTGGGAGACCCTGGCCCCGCGCCTGAGCTACCTTCAGGTCCACTACGACGACCCGGCCTCGTTTACGGCCCTGTCCACCTATCTCGATCAGCTGGCCGCCGCCAAATCCCTTGGCGGCAACCGCATGTTCTACCTGGCCGTGCCGCCCACGGCCTATGAGACCATCGCCATCAATCTGGCCAACGCCGGACTGGCCGAGGAAACGAACGGCTACGCCCGGCTGGTCATCGAAAAGCCCTTCGGCCGCGACCTGCAAACGGCCCAAGTGCTGGAATCGGCCCTGCACACCCGCTTCTCCGAACACCAGATTTTTCGCATCGACCATTATCTGGCCAAGGAGACGGTGCAAAACATCCTCATGCTGCGTTTTGCCAACGCCATCTTCGAGCCGCTGTGGAACCGGCGCTACGTCAATTACGTGAGCATACTGGCCGCCGAATCCATCGGCGTCGAACACCGGGCCTCCTACTACGACCATTTTGGCGTGTTGCGCGACATGTTCCAAAACCACATGATGCAGCTCCTGTCCCTTTGCGCCATCGAGCCGCCGTCGCTTTTCGAGGCCGATCTGGTGCGCGACGAAAAAACCAAGGTCTTCCGGGCGCTGCGGCCCTTTAGCCCCAAGGATGTGGCGGAAAACTGCGTTCTTGGCCAGTATGCCTCGGGCCTGTGCGGCGGCACCCGGGCCCCGGCCTATCTCGACGAGGCCGGCGTGCCCGGCGACTCCACCACCCCGACCTTTGCCGCCATGCGGGTCCACCTGGACAACTGGCGCTGGCAGGGCGTGCCGTTTTACCTGATCTCGGGCAAACGGCTAGCCGAAAAACGCACGGAAATCACCGTGCAGTTCAAGCCCGTGCCCTATTCCATGTTCCGGGAGCTTTTTGGCGACCACATCCAGGCCAACCGGCTCATCCTTCGCATCCAGCCCGACGAACAGGTCAGCCTGACCTTCCAGGCCAAGGCCCCGGGGCCGATGTGCCTGCGCTCGGTGACCATGAACTTCAACTATTACCAGGGCTACCAGGGCGCGGCGCTGACCGCCTACGCCAAGGTGCTCCTCGATTGCATGCTCGGCGACCAGACGCTCTTCTGGCGGCAGGACGGGGTGGAACTGTGCTGGCGCTTCCTCACCCCGCTGCTGGACAACCCGGCCACCGATCGCCTGTTTCTCTACAAGTCCGGCACCTGGGGACCGCAGGAGGCCGGGAAGTTTCTCACCGCCCATGGTCTGACGTCATGACCGCCCTGGTGCGTCGTTTTCCCGACGCCGCCAGTCTGGCCGGGGCCGCCCTGGGTCAGATAACGGCCCTGGCCCGGGCGGCCCATGCCGCCCGGGGCCGGTTCACCATGGCCCTTTGCGGCGGGTCCACCCCCCTGCCGCTCTATGCCGCCATGGCCGGGCAGGGCCTTGGCATCCCGTTTGAGCACGTCCTGTTTTTTTTCGGCGACGAACGGCTGGTCCCGGTGACGGACCCGGAAAACACCTTCGGCGTGGTCACGGCAGCGCTTTTTGCCAAGGCGGCCGTGCCGGCCGGCAACATCCACCCCATGCCCGTGGACATCGTGCCGCCCGATCTGGCTGCCGCCGCCTACGAGGCCGAGATGCGAGCCACTTTTGCCGAGCCGCTCGGGGCTGTGCCGCGCTTTGACCTGATCCTGCTTGGCATGGGCCCGGACGGGCACACGGCCTCGCTTTTTCCGGGCAGCCCGGCCCTTGGCGAAACGACCCGGCTGGTGGCGGCCGTGCCGCCGCCGGTAACGGCCAAGCCGGCCGTGCCGCGCCTGACCTTCACCCTGCCGCTTCTAAACGCCGCCCGCCAGGTGCTCTTTCTGGCCTCGGCCAGGGGCAAGGAGGCGGCCCTGGAGAAGGCCCTGGCCGATGTGCCCGATCCGGCCGTGCCGGCCTCTCTGGTGCGCCCGGCCGGGGACCTGACCTGGCTGGTGGCCACGGGCTGATCGGCCCCAAAACCCTCGCCCCCCCAACATGCCGTGGCCTCCCGTCCCAGGCGACAGGAGGCCACGGCATGTTTTATTGTGAGCGCGTCCGGCAACGCACGCTGGCGCTTGTCTTGCCGGCATCCGCCACCACGGGGGAGCAACGGCGAAAGGGCCTGGAGCAACCGCTCCAGGCCCGTATCATGTCCCGTCTGCCGCCCGGATCAACCGAAATAGCTGGTGGAGGCCCCTTCCATGTAGCTGTAGTAGAAATCGCTGGTGGAGGCGGTGCTGCTCATCTGGGTGAGGTAGGCGGCATAGCCGTTGGCCCGAACCAGGGAGGCCGACTGGCTGGCGGTCATGGAAGCCAGCCTGGAGCTGCTGTCGGCCAGGGCGTTAAAGGCCTCGGTCAGGGCCGGCACATCGGCAAAGAGTTGCTCGATGGCCTCCTTGTCCGGGTGCTCGCCGGCCACTGTCACGATTCCGTCGGCCGTGCGGGTCAGGGTAATGGGCTGGCTGACGTCGATGCCCTGTTCCTCGAACTTGGCGGCCAGGGTCTTGGTGAACTGGGTCTGCAGGGCCTCGGTCTGGGCCTTGGCCTGCAGGGCCGGGCTGATATAGGCGCTGTCCAGGCTCAGGCCCGAGGCCGTGCCCGAAGCCGTGCTTGCCACGCTGGTGCGGGTATTTGACGACTTCGAGGACGTGTCGGTCCCCGAGCGCACGGTCATCTGCTGGCTGGTCTTGTCGTAGGTGGTGGTGATGTCCATGGCACGCTCCCGGGGCGGTCTCGCCCCGGGCATCTGATGCAACGAGCGTGCCGGGAAAAACCTTCCGCCGGCTGGCCTTAGTGGACGAGGTAGTCCATGGGATCGATGCCAAAGGCGGCCGGGTCCAGGGCCTCGGCAATGGCCCAAGGCCCGGCTGCTGCGGAAGCAGCGGGCAGGACCCGGGGCGGCACCGGGCGCATGGCCGCATCAAAGGCCAGGAGCAGTTCGGGGAAAAGCGGCCGGCCCGGATTGGATGTCCGGACAAAGGCGTATTCCCCGCTGCCCAGGCGCACGAAACTGCCCACCGGATAGGGGCCCATGAACTTGATGAAACACTCCACCAGCCCTGGTGGATAATCGCGATCCCGCATCCCGTAGAGCACCCCCAGGGCCCGGGTGGGCAGCATGGCGTTTTTGTACGCCCGCCGGCTGGTCAGGGCGTCGAACACGTCGGCCACGCCGATGATGCGCGCCCAGGCATGGACGTCCTCGCCGGCAAGACCGGCAGGATAGCCGGTGCCGCCCCATTTCTCATGGTGCTCGGCCACGCCGCGCAGCACCGCCTCAGGCAGTCCCCGACCTTCGAGCAGCTCCCGGCCAAGGCCGGGATGGGCTTTCACCTGATGAAATTCCCCGGGGGTCAGGCGGCCGGGCTTGTTGAGGATCACGTCCGCCACCCCGGTCTTGCCCAGGTCGTGGAACAATCCGGCCAGCCCCAACTCCTTGAGCCCCTGCGCCCCGATCCCAAGAGAGGTGCCAAAGGCCACGGACAGCACCGACACGTTGACCCCGTGGGTGAAGGTGTAGACGTCATGGCTGCGCAGTTTGCACAGGGCCAAAAGCGCGTCGGGATTGCGCACGGCGCTGGAAATCACCGCATCGACCAGGCTCACCGGCACGGCGAGATCCATTTCGCGGCAGGCCTTGGCATCGCCAAGGAACTCACGGGCAATGCACAGGCAGTCCCGGTACACCACCCGGGCCGTCTCCAACTCCTTGGCCAGGGGCACGGACGGAGCCTCGCGCCCGGCCGGCCCCCGGGCCAGCAGTTCGACCAGGGAGGGTTGCTGCGGCCCTGTCCCGATCCGGGTCCGGGCAAAATCGCCCCGCTCGGTGTCGATAAAAACTTCGGTATAGCCCCCGGCCTGGATCTCGCGCACTGCCCCCAGGCTTCGCACCTCGCCTTCCTGGCTGTACAGGTAGGGATGCTCCAGCCAGGACAGGCCGGAGTCCACCACGTACATGCCGGGCACCAGGGTCTTGATGTCAATTTTTTGCAGCATATCTGCTGGCTCCAGGACACGCCGACACGGAAAAAGCCGAAAGGTCCCCCTTCCGGCTTTCGTACTGCAACCGTTCCGGATGGCCGCTACTTGCGCTCGGTCACCGCGCTTTGTTCGCCGACAATGCGGAACGATCCGCCAGCAGGCCGCAGCATCAACGTAAACGTCGCCTGGCCCCGGGCAGACTTGTCCGCCCGTTTGACCGTATAATCCACCGGGACCGTCACCTTGAGGTTGCCGCCGGGCAGCGGCGTCACCGTGGCGGCGGCGGCCTTGTAGGTCCGCTCGGGCCAGCGATCAAAATAGGCGGTCTTGTCCTGGCGCACCACATCCGTCCCGATCCGGCCTTTCTTGTAATACTCCACGGACGTGTCGTAGAGGTCAACCAGGGCGGTTATATCGCCGGAACTGCTTTTGGCGAAATAGTCGGCCACAAAGACCGTCACCGCCGGCTGGACACTGCTGCCCGGGCCGGACGGAGCCGTGGCCGGGGCGGGAATCGTCAGCACCCGGCCGGCATCGATGCGGTCGGCATCCTTCATGCCGTTGGCCGCCATGAGCTCCTTGGAGGTGATGCCGAATTTCTTGGCAATGCGCGAGAGCGTGTCGCCCCGGGCCACGGTGTAGGTCTGGGGAGCCGCCGGCTGGGCCGGTTCGGCCGGGCCGGACTCGGCCACCACGGTCTCCACCACTTCGGCCACCGGGGCCGCAGCCTGGGGCGCGGCCGCACTCGGGCCGGCCGGCGGCAGGGTCGTTGCCGGAGCCGGCGTCGGGGCGGGGCCAGCCGCCGGGGCCTGCGCCGGGGCCGGTTCGGCCGCCTTGGCCGGGGCCGCCTTGTCCGGTTCAGCCGGGGGAGCCTTGGGAGCCACAGCCGGAGCCGGCGGCGGCGAAGCGGCGTCGAGCTTCTTGCCCGCATCCCGGGCCTGGCGCAGACGGGTGTATTCCTTGTCATCCAGGCTGCCGTTGGTGTCGGCATCGGCAGCCAGGAATTCATCCACGGTCAGATCCGGAAAGACCACGATCAATTCCTCGAAAATGATCTTTCCGTCTTTGTTGTAATCCACCTTGGGGAAGCCCTTGGCGTCCTCTTTCTCACAACCAGTCAGCAACAAACCGACCGCTAGGGCCGCTATCATGGCGTACGTCAACTTCATGCCGCCTCCGTATGTTTCGCGCCCGGCAGGGCCTTGATGACGACCAGGGTCACGTCGTCATGGTTGGGTTCGCCCTGGGTGAAGGCCGACAAATCGGCCAGCACCGCCCGGGCGATACTCCCGGCATCCCCGGCCGCAGCCCGGCGCAGGGCCTGGCGCAGACGGGTCTTGCCGTACATTTCGCCCTCCTGGCCGCGCGCTTCCCAGATGCCGTCCGTGCCCAGAGCCAAAACGGCTCCAGGCGGCAATCCTTGTACCACGTTTTCCTCATAGCGCCAGTCGGCCTCGATTCCAAGCGGGATACCCCGCCCGCCGAGTTCCTGAAATTCGCCGCTGGCCGGGTTGTACAGCAGGGCCGGATCATGGCCGGCCCGCACGTAGCGCAGTTCCCCGGCAGCCGGACACAGTTCCAGCAAAAACAGTGTGATAAACCGGCCGCTCGTGCCCATGTCCTCGGTGAGCAGCCGGTTGACGTCGCTGACGATTTCGCCCGGAGAGCCGGGCGAGAGCAGGCGTGAACGCAAAAACGCCCGGACGCTGGCCATCAAAAGGGCTGCCTGGATGCCGTGCCCGGTAACGTCGCCGACGGCCACCAGAAAAAGCCCTTCCCGGACGCAGCCCGGACGCATGAGATAATCGTAATAATCCCCGCCCGTGGCATCGCAGGGCAGGCTCACCCCGGCCACATCGAAGCCGGACAGGGCCGGCGCGTCCTTGGGCCAAAAGCCCTGCTGGACGCTGGCCGCCACTTCCATGTCGAAATCCATGCGCTGCTTGGCCAGGGCTTCGCCGTGCAGCCGGGCATTGACAATGGCCACGGCAGCCTGGGCTCCCAACAGCGAACAGGTCTCCAAATCGTCCGGGGTGAACTCCCCGCCGCCGACCTTGTTGATGCACTGGACCACGCCGACGATGCGTTCGCGGTAAATGAGCGGCACGCACAGCATGGAGCGCGTGCGATAGCCGGTCACCGTGTCCACGGCCCGGTTGAAGCGGGAGTCGGCGTAGGCGTCGGGCAAGAGCACGGCCTCGCCCCGGGCCGCCACCCAGCCGGCCACGCCTTCGCCCGGAGCCAGCCGGAAGCCTGATTGCAGCCGGTCGCAGGCCGGTCCCTGGGCCACGGTAAAAATGAGTTCGCCAAAGCCCGGCCCGGGTGTCTCATCGACCAGCAGCAGGCTTGCCGCCTCGGCCCCCAGGGCCTGGCGCGAGGTGGTCATGATGCGCTCGAGCACTTCGGACAGATCCAGGGATTCGGCCACCAGACGCGACAAGGCGAAACACCGCCTGAGGTTGTCGAGCTTCCTGGCCAGATGGGCGGCGTCGCCAGCGGCGTCGGGCGTGGAGGTGCCTTGCGTCATAAGCCCTCCCTACATCAAAACCCGGCCAGGGCAAAGCCTGCAGGCCCCGGGTTTTATCCGGAAAGGCAACCCGGGCCGGGCTAGACGGCCGGGCTGTCGAGCAGGGCAATGGCCGTGGTCTTTTCGTCCTTGAAGCGCGACTGGACAGCATCGCGGATGCGCTTGTTGTGGCGATAGAACTTCTGGCCACGAATCTTGTAGACTTCCTCGATGACCGCCTTGTCAAAATCCTGACCGGCCGGCATGGCGTCGGCCTTTTCGATGGCCTGGGTGAAAATGCGCTCGGCCCCGCCCGGTCCGTGCTGCACGGCCGTGCTCCACAAGACCTCGCGCAGGGCGTAGGAGCGGCGGGTGACGTCCACCCCGGTGGTCAGGACAATGGATTTGGCGGCCGGGGAATAATTGTTGCCGCGAATGAACTCGTGCTGCAAGGCCTCAAAGCGCTTGGAATCGGCGGCAGCGATGTCCTTCCAGACGGCCGGCATCCGTCCGGTCCGGCCGCCGGTGTCGGCCGATCCGGCCGCGCGCAGTTTCCCGGCGATATCCGGGGCCTTGTCGTCGAGAAAACGGATGAAATAGTCCATGGTGCCGGTCTTGGAAGCGATCTGGTACTGGCCGTAGGAGGTGCCGCCCCGGCTGTCATAGCCGATGTAGTCGACCTCGGAATTGGATTCGTACTGGGCCGAGAGCTGGCCGGCCTTGTGCTCCAGGGTGGAGGGCAGGACCTTGTGCGAGGTCGCGGCAACTTCCTTGGCTTTTTCCACCCGGGAAGTTTCGGCCAAAATGTTTTCCGCCCCGGCCGCCGCCAGCAGGAGCTCCTCTTCGCGCTTGGTAAACCCGGCTCGGCCCGAGGCCTGGCCCACCCGGCCGAGGTGGCCGAGATCGTCGGGATGGCGGGCATTGGGGCTGGCCGCCATGCGCACGGCCGACTTGTCAACGGCCCGACGCAGGCTGGATCCGCCGGCCGCTGCGTCGGCCTGGGGCGAGGACGCCCCGCTTTGGCCGCCTGCCTGCTCCATGGCCATGCGCGACAGGGTGGCCAGGGCGTTGCCCTGGAACTTGTCCAGAGCGCCTTCGCCGCCCGTCAAGCCCTTGGCGGTGGTCTGGTAGCCGAGCATGGACAGGGCGGCATCCTGGCCGCTTCCCTGGCCGGAAGACAACATCTCAAGACCATTGATCATCTGCTCTTTGGGGATGGTCAGCTTGCTCGACTTGCCGACTTCCGCGTTGATCCCGTAGCCGCTTTGCAGCATGATCTCAAAAAACTTGGGATCGAGCTTGGCCTTGGCCGATCCCGGTGTGGCCCCAGCGGCTTTCGTCAGGAAATCCTGGGGAGTAGAGGTGGTTGTCTGTATGGCCATTGCTTCATCCCGGTGTTTCGTTCTTGGCACGGACGCGAACCATGGGTTGCAAACCCCGTGCCGCCTTTCCCGGAGATGTCGTGGACAACAGCCACCGCTTTTTTCGTAACACCGCCTGTCGCTACTTTCCCTGCCACCCTGAGGCCGATGCAGCCGCGTTCAATTGCCTGTTCTGTTTTTGCCCCCTGTATTTTCTGGAGAATTGCGGCGGCGACAGCCTGACGCGCCACGGTGTCAAGGACTGCACCCCGTGCCTGCGGCCCCACCGCCCCGAAGGCTATGACCAGATTCTCGACCGATTGCGGGAAGAGGCCGGCAAACGCCGGCAGGAGGCAGAGGCAGCCCAGGCTCCAAAATGACAAAGGCCCCCCTGCCGGACAGGCGGGCCGACACCCGGCCGTCAGTTGCCAAGCAACAGCGAATTGGCCGCCGGGACAGACCCGGCGACAGGACCGGCGGCCCCGTCGTAAACATACACCCACTCGCCGAATCGGACCTCTGTCGAGGCCAGCTGCGAATAGGCGATCCAGAAATAGCCGCTTTCGCCCCAGTCCGTACCCCAGCTGTTTTTCACCAGGAACGCCGAGGTGCTGTCGTCCCAGCCCACGACCAGCACGAAATGGCCGCCCTTGTTTTCGCCGCTGACCTTGGCATAGACCCCACCGGTATAGGTATGGAGATCCGAATAAACCACCATTCTGGCGACTACCGGGCCCTTGGTATACACGGCCGTCTTGAGAAGGGTTGCCGTGGCCGGAAACGTCGCATTGGCATAGGACCAGGCCGTCACTGTAAACGGGGAATTCTGCCAATTGGCGCAGGCCGCACCACAGGTTCCGTCGGTGTTGGTATAGGGATAGCAAGTCTCTTTGGCCGTCCCGGTTGTTTTCAGATAGGTCGAAACCGTACTGGCGTAGCCGCCGGCGATGCAATCCCCAGCCCCGGAGCAGGCGAGCGGAATCTGCTCGGAAAGGTCGATATCGGAGCCAGGGCGCTCAAACGTCCGTAACAGCCGGGCTTCAAGTGCGGCCACCGGGGCGAACACAAAACAACTGGCGCAGGTCTGCTGGTTGCGCACCGGCGTCACGTAATTCTTCCCATTGACGTCACGCCAGCTGTAACTGGCCGGCAGCGCATCGGCCGGAACCGTATCCAGGCGCAAGACGGCCTCTTCCGGTACGGTTTCAGCCAGACCGCCGCAGAGGCGGTCCTGCTGTTCCGGGCTCATACGGGAGACAGACGTCTCCCCGGCCGTCCAGGAGACGCCGGCGGCCGTGATGGCCTGACGCACCGTGTCCAGTTCGCTTCCCCAGGCCAGGGTCGTTGCGAGGACCAACAGGCAAACGAGCCCACCAACCGCCAGACGCGAAGAGCTGTCAAGACGCATACGCCCTCCCTGCCAACCCCATTCAGGCAAGGTGCTTTCCTTGCCGTCTGATTTCCTGGGTACTGTATCTTTTGCCGCTGTGCCAGCCCCTGCCGGTGGTTCTCCGACTCTTTTTCCAGCAACCTCCCCTGCCCCGGAATTGGCCGCCCACCCGCAGGCTCCTGGCCCCTTTCTGGGCATCCGGGCCGATCCGTTGCAGCAGGAAACACAGGTTCGCGACAACCTGCCGCCGCATTCCCCGGCAGCGCCGGCATAAAAAAAGGGAGGCCCCGAAGGGCCTCCCTGAGAATCGACCGGAGTCGATTGCTACCACTTGTCGGTGGCAAAGGCGTCGGAGCCGAAGCCGAAATCCGAGGACGGCGTGCCGCCGACATCGGGTTCGCCGGATCCGCCAGCCGCATCGCCGGCCGCAGCCGCGCCGCCGCCGGAGACGGTGACAACGCCGTGCTTTTTGACATCTTCGATCAGCTTGAGCAGCTCGTCGACCTTGCCAATGTACTCGACAACCTTGGCCTCGGAAGCGACGATGACTTTCTCGCCGGCGTCCTTGGAGGAATCCTCCAGACGCTTGGCTTTGTCCTCGGCGGCCTTCATGCGGACTTCGACGTCCTTCAAGATGGCGGTCTTCTCGACCAGTTCCTTTTCAACCGTGGCGAGCTTGGCGGCCTGCTCGTCAATGGTCTTCTTGGAGTCGGTCAGCTTGGCGAAAATGGCATTGACCTCGGCCACGACGTCCGGGGGCAGCACAGCCACGGAGACGTTCTGGGCAGTGGCGCCCAGTTCGCCGGAGCTCATGCGGACCAGTTCCGGATGCTGCTCATAGATCCAGGCCTTGGCGAGAGCGGCGGCAAACGGCGCGAGTTCCGCGTCGATTTCCATGCCGGACATAAAACCGACCATCTCGGCCACGCCTTTCTTGTTGCCTTCCTTGTCGATCCCCTTGAGGTACGACACGAACGTATTCATGGGGAACACTTTGCGCGCTTCAGCCATGGTACCCTCCTATTAAATCATGAAAGTTTTGTCTTCTTCACGTTTGAGTGGGAGACGCCCAACCTGATGGGCGTAAACCAGCGCCGTCGTTCTGTAGACCAAGTGCCCAAGCTTGGACCAGGGCAGATAGGCGAACAGCATGAACACCGCAACGAGATGCAGATAATAGGTCGGATAGCCCAAAGAGGCCACACCGGCCAGACGGAAGATCTCCGCCCCAAGGCCCGTCAGAGCGACAACCCAGATGACGCCAAGGAGATACCAGTCGTAATACGACGACGTGGACTTGGCCGGGTCAACATTGATGCGGCGGCGGGTCAGCATGGTCAGGCCGTACAGCAGGGCGATGGCCCCGATGTTGGCCAGCAGCTTGACCGGACTCCACAGCGGCATGGGCGTGTGCCCAAGCGGTGCGATGAAGGGCACGATCAGGCCGCCCCAGTGGGAGACCGCCACGATGGACGTGACAATGGCCAGAGCCACGAAGCCGTAAAAGAGCGACAAGTGGCCCTTGAACCGCTCGGTGTTATTGTTACCGCAGTCGTTCCACTTCACGTGGGTGGCGACTTCGTCAAAAAGCACAGCCTTGAGGGATTCGAGCAAGGTCGGCTTCTTGATTTTCGCCCCGATCTGCAGGGTGGTGGGGATGGACTTGTCAAAGCTTGTCCACAACTTCATGACGCCCTTGTAAAAGGAGTACGCCACGAACAGGGCAACCAGACCGAAGATGGGGTCAATGGTGTAATCGCCCGGGAACAGCTTGCCGTAGATGATCTCGCCCTGGGGCAGGCCAAAGCCGGTGGTCATCAACCAGATGAGCAGGTAGAGAACCGCCGGAATGGCGATCAGCTTGGGCAGATGCTTGGGCGAAGCCATCCATTTGCCGATGACGGTCGGTTCGACCAGATCACGGTAGGTGATGTTGCGAATGGCCGAGATCAGATCGCCCGGCCGTGCGCCGCGGGGGCACAGGTCGGAGCACGTCTGGCAGTTGTGGCACAACCAGATGTCGATGTCGCCTTCGAAGCGGTCCTTGAGGCCCCACTGCGCCCAGACCATTTCCTTGCGGGGAAAGGGCGTCTCAGGGGGGGCCAAGGGACAGGCGACACTGCAGGTGGCGCACTGGTAGCACTTCTTGACTGCCTCGCCACCGGCCGCCTGCACGTCCTTGACGAACTGCAGATCGGGTTTGATACGCTGCTCGTATGCCATGGAGCCTTCCCTCCTAATAGCCTTTGAACGGGTTCGGCCCGATCTTGAGGACCATGTCCATGAACTGGTCGATCATGTCGGGAATCTTGTCGTATTCGTCAATGGCCACCTGATACTGCTCGACCCGCTCGGGCTCGACGCCAAGACGCTTGAGGGACTCGGCGATGTTTTCCTTGCGGCGGTTGCAGATTTCGGAGCCCTTGACAAAGTGACACTGGTAGTCGTCGCCGTATTTGCAACCGAGCATCATGACGCCGTCAACACCCTTACTCATGGCGTCGGCAACCCAGATGGCGTTGACCGAACCCAGGCAGCGAACCGGGATGATGCGAACGTAGGGGCTCCATTTCCGACCGCGAAGCGCAGCCATATCCAGGGCCGGATAGGCGTCGTTTTCGCAGGCCAGGATGAGCACGCGGGGGCCGCCTTCTTCGATTTTCGGCGGAATCTCGCACTCGCGGATCATGGAACCGATCATGTCGACGTTGTAGTTGTCAAAGGAGATGACGCGTTCCGGGCAGGCACCCATGCAGGTACCGCAACGGCGGCAACGCGTGGGATTGGGCTTGGGCGTTCCCTTTTCGTCGTCGTCGAGGGCTCCGAACGGACATTCCTCGGTGCAGCGTTTGCACTGGGTGCAGCGCACGAAGTTGAACACCGGGTAGGACAGGTCGCCCGAACGGGGATGCACTGCCACGCCCCGGCTGGCCGACTCGATGCACTGGATGGCCTTGAGCGCCGCACCGGCCGCATCGTCCCTGGCCTGGGCCATGGTCATGGGCTGGCGGACGCAACCGGCGGCGTAGATGCCGGTGCGCCGGGTCTCGTAGGGGAAGCAGATGTAGTTCGAATCGGCAAACCCGTCAAAGAGCTGCAGATCCGGGAAGGCCGGGCCCTGGCGATAGAGCAGGTTGATGGTCGGATCCAGGGCCGTGGCCGGCACCAGGCCGGTGGGCACGACCACCAGATCGGCAGCCAGGGTGATGTCGCCGCCAAGGAGGGTGTCCTTGGCCGCAACCACCAGGCCGATGCCTTCCTCGGCCACACCGGTGACGGTGCCCTTGGTCAGCATGATGCCCGGGTTGTCCTGGGCGGCGCGGTAGTAGCGCTCGTTGATGCCGGGGACCATCATGTTGTCATAGATGATCATGGCCACGGCGTCGTCGAGCTTTTCGCGCACGTAGTTGGCCTGCTTAAGGGCCACAAGGCTGGTCAATTCCGATGAGTAGGCCAGATGCTTGGGGGTCTTGATGGGGCTAAAGACCGGCTCGGCTGGCGTGTCCTCTTTCTTGTCGGCCGGCTTGGCTGCCTCGGCCGGGGCTTCCTCAACCGGAGCGGCCGGCTTGGCTTCCATAGCCTTGGTCACGTCGACGATGAAGGCCACGGTTCCCGGGGCCTTGCCGTCGCTGGGGCGCTTGATGGCGCCGGCCTTGACCATGGCTTCGAACTCGGCCGAGGTCACGACGTTTTTGAGCGTGCCGTAGCCGTAGGGGGCCAGGACGTCGCCGTCCATGGGGGTCCAGCCGGCGGCCAGCACCACGGAACCGATGGGCAGGGTCTCTTCCTTGCCGCTCGAAGCCAGGGTGGCTTCGTAGAGGCCGGGAGCGCCGGCCAGGAGCTTGAGCGTCGTGGACAGGCGGACCTTGATCTTGCTGTTGCCGTTAATCAGGCCGACCAGCCGGTCAAGGCCGGTGTCGGTGGCTTCCAGGTAGGGGTAGGCCAGCGGGAAGGTCTTGTACAGGCCGGCAGCCTTGCCGCCAAGGGCCGCTTCCTTTTCAACGAGAATCACTTCATAGCCGGCCCCGGCAGCAGACAGGGCGGCATTGATGCCGGTCCAGCCGCCGCCAAGCACCAGGATGGTCTTGTTGGTCTCGGGAACCTCGGGATTGGGCGTCCCCATCTTCTGGAGCTTGACCACGCCCATGCGCAGGTAGTCGCGCACCATGGAGTTCAGTTCGTCCGGAATGGGCTGTCCCGGGACCGGTGCCGAACCGTCGGGGTTCTTGTAGGCCAGGGTCACGAACTCGCGCAGGTTGACGCGGTCGACGAGGATCTTGTCGCCGAAGTCAAAGACTTCCCAGTCGACGCGGGGCGAGGTGCCGGCCAGCAGCACGGCGTCCAGGACGCCGGACTCGATGTCGGCCTTGATCATGGCCACGGCTTCGGGGCTGGACAGCCGTTTGGCTGATTTGACGATGGGGCAGGCCCCAGCGCATTTTTGCTTGACGTACGCAACCAACTCCTCGGCAGACAGAAGCGGGGCGACGCTGGATTCGTCGATATACACACCGATTTTTTCGGCCATCGCCGCTACCTCCCTCTCACCGAAGCGATTGCTTTCATGGCCGCGCCGGTGGCCGACTGGGCCGACTTCATCACGTCAAGGGGCGTGGCGGCGCAACCGGCGGCAAAAATGCCCTTTTCCTCGCCGCCCACAATAAAGCCCATTTCGTCAACGGGCACGTCCACAGGCAGGCGCTCGCCGGCAATGCTCGGCTGCATCCCCGTGGCCAGGACGACCAGATCAAAACGGTTGTCGGACTTGATGCCGGAGACGGCGTCTTCCACGGTCAGGATGACGTCGCCGGTGCCGGCGTCTTCGGCCACGGCAGCGACCTTGCCCTTGACCGTGTTGATGCGGTCGTCGTCAAGGATGCGCTTGGCGAAGTTGTCATAACGGCCCGGTGTGCGCAGATCGATGTAGTAGATGGTAACCCGGGCGTCGGGGAAAGCTTCCCGGACGTAGGCCGCCTGCTTCAGCGATGCCATGCAGCAGATATAGGAGCAGTAGTTCAGATGGTTTTCGTCGCGCGACCCGGCGCACTGGACAAAGGCCACGCTGCGCGGGGCTTTGCCGTCGGAGGGGCGCACGATCTGGCCATTGGTCGGACCGGTGGGCGAGGCCAGGCGCTCAAGCTGCATGTTGGTGACGCAGTTGGCGATGTCCCCGGCGCCGAGGTTGGTCAGCCGGGTCACGTCGTAGGGCTTCCAGCCGGTAGCATAGACAATGCTGCCGACCTTGAGGACGATCTCTTTGGGAGCGTCGTCAAGGTTGATGACGTCGGAACCGGACAAAAGCTCCAGGTCTTCCTTGGTGCAACGTTCCTTGTCCAGAACGTAGCGGTTGGGGAAGGCAAAGGGGACATCCATGTACAGGGCCTTGCGCGTGCCAAGCCCCAGTTCGAAGTCGCTTTGGGTGTCCTTGGAAAGCTTTTTGCAGGTCTCGGTGAGATCAACGCTGCCGGGTTCGACGTACCGGGGCTTGATCTTCACCGTGACTTCGTAGTCGCCGGCCTTGCCTGTGACCTTGGTCACTTCGGCCAGGGTGAAGAATTTGACTTTTTTATTGTTCTTGATGCGCTGGAACTGAATTTCCAGACCGCAGGACGGGGGGCACAGCTTGGGGAAATATTTATTGAGCTGCATCACCCGGCCGCCGAGAAAGGGGTTTTTCTCGACGATGTAGACTTCGTGGCCGACCTCCGCGGCTTCCAGCGCGGCGGTGATGCCGCTGAAGCCGCCGCCGACGACCAGTATCGCGTTGCTCGACATCGCAACCTCCCGGCAATGGTTAAGGCCAGCAAGAAAACGGCCTGATCCGCGAGGATAGACCGCTCCCGCCGCAGGCGTACAAGGCACGGTCCATCCGCCCGGGTAAGACCGTTAAAAAGCGGCCGCAGGCAGTTGCCTGCGGCCGCTCTGGTCATCCCTACTGAGCGTCGGGAATGATCTGGTAGTAGGTCTTCTTGAAGACCTTGGTTTCCTTGGTGGCCGGATCGTACTTGGAGTTGCAGAAGCACTTCCACTTGGTGTCGTCCAGGCCCAGGAAGTCGCCGCGGTAGTAGAAGCCCGGGTAACGGGTCTCTTCGCGGAACATGATGTGGGTCATGTGCAGACGAACGGTCCACAGGCGGTGGTACTGCTCCCAGCAACGCATCAGTTCGTGCAGGTCACGGGCGGCCAGCTTCTTGCTGTCCTCTTCCAGGTACTGCAGCAGCTGGAAGCCGGTGTCGAGCAGGGTCTTGGAGGTCGTGTACAGGGTGGCGCAGCCTCCGCCGTACTCGTCCGTGCACTTGACCAGACGCATCATGAAGTTATGCGGGCTGATGAAGTTCGGGTTGACAATCGGGTCGGTGGAAAGACCGACGTTGTCCTTGAAGGTGTGCCAGGGCTGGTAGATCTCTTTGGCCAGCTCGGCGGCGGTGACGGACAGGGTGGGCTTGAAGTCCTTGTGGTCGACAACCCAGCGGACCATCTGCTTGCCGCAGATACGGCCTTCAGCGTGGGAGCCGGAGGAGAACTTGTGGCCGGAAGCGCCGACGCCGTCAGCGCAGGTCCACAGGCCGTTGACCGTGGTCATACGGTTGTAGATCTTGCCGTTGTCAGCCTTGATCTTGTACTCTTCGGGAACCCAGGCTTCGTCCGGGCCGGAGACCCAGATGCCGCAGCAACCGGAGTGCGAACCAAGCAGGTACGGCTCGGTCGGCATGATCTCGGAGCCCTTCTTCTCGGGCTCGGTGTCGGTGCAGGCCCACAGGTTGGCCTGGCCGACGCACATGTCGAGGAAGTCTTCCCAAGCTTCAGCTTCGAGGTGCTTCTGCTGCTCGGCATTCAAGTTGGCGAAGGTGGCCTGGAGGGCGCCGGCGGTGTCCATGTAGATGGGGCCGCGGCCTTCGCGCATTTCACGAAGCATCATGTGGTTACGCAGGCAGGTCGGGATGATGTGACCCTTGGCGTAGCCGCGATCCTCGTAGGGCTTGAGCATGGCGCGGTTGGTGACGCAGTAGTCTTCACCCTTGGCGTTGGTGGCTTTGGCCTTAAACAGCAGGAACCACGCGCCGACCGGGCCGTAACCGTCTTTGAAACGGGCCGGGACGAAGCGGTTTTCCATCATGGTCATCTCAGCGCCGACCTGAGCGCACATGGTGTAGGTGGAGCCGGAGTTCCACACGGGGTACCAGGCGCGGCCCATGCCTTCACCAGTGGAGCGGGGACGGTACACGTTGACCGCGCCGCCGCAAGCCACCAGGATGGCGTTGGACTTGAAGACATAGACTTTGTTTTCGCGGGTCGAGAAGCCGACAGCACCGGCGATGCGGTTGGGCTGCTTGGCATCCAGGAGCAGCTTCACGATGAAGACGCGCTCCAGGTAGCGATCCTGGCCCAGGGCGTTCTTGGCAGCCTCGGCCACGATGCACTTGTAGGACTCACCGTTGATCATGATCTGCCAACGGCCGGAACGGACCGGCTTGGCGCCGGTGCGCAGGGAGACGCCGGCGGCCTTGGACTGGGCGCCGTCGAGGTTGTGGCCGTCATCACCCTTGGTCCAGCAGGGAAGGCCCCACTCTTCGAACAGGTGGACGGAATCATCGACGTGGCGGCCAAGGTCGAAGATCAGATCTTCGCGAACCAGACCCATGAGGTCGGTGCGGACCATGCGGACGTAGTCGTCGGCATTGTTGTCGCCAAGATAGGTGTTGATGGCAGACAGGCCCTGGGCAACGGCGCCGGAGCGCTCGAGGGAAGCCTTGTCAAGCAGCATGATGCTGATGTCGCCACCGACTTTGTCGGCCCAGCGAACGGCTTCGAAAGCCGCGCCGCAGCAGCCCATGCCGCCGCCGACAAAAAGGATGTCAACGTCTTTTTCAATCAGTTCCGGCTCGGCAAGGGCAACGCCTTTGGGCTCGTCCTTAACGGGAATGGTCGGCATAATATTGTTCCTCCGTGAGGTGGATGGCTAAGCGGTTGGCAACAAAAACTATTTGCAGAAGCCGTCGAGCCAGCACTGAACGGTGTCCGCGCCGGAAACGTCGAACTTCTTGCCCAGGGCTTCCTTCGGGGTAGCCAGCGAGGTCTCGGTGAAGAGCAACTCGCTTTCCAGGTCGCCCGGCTCGGGCTTGCCTTCGAAGGGCTTGATCGATCCTTCGGGGGTGGTGCGGATGGGGAACTTGAAGCGCTTGATGTTGCCGTTGCGGAACTTCACGGTCCACATGATGGAATCGGCAGAACGCATGGGGATCGAGGTGCCGCCCATGGGAGCGAAGTCAGCGTAGGGGCGGGCCGAGATGGCGCCCTGGGGGCAGATCTTCACGCAGGAATAACATTCCCAACAAGCCGAAGGCTCCTGATTGAAGGCCTTCATCTCCTGAGGATCCAGAATCATCAGGTCATTGGGGCAAATGTACATGCACGCGGTCTTCTCACCGCCTTTGCATCCGTCACACTTGCTCGGATCCACAAAGGTAGGCATAAGTAGTCCTCCAAACGTTTAGTTGTTGTACACCCAGCGCCCAATCCATTAAAGAGCTGAACGCCTTGGTGCGACAGGACATCCGCGCGCCGCTGCAGTGACAGTGCTTGCGCACCCTGCTCCGGCCTGTCCATGCGCCCTGGCGTCGCTTGGTGCCGATATTGTGAGTACGTTCCGAATGCCCGGGACGTTTGCCCTGCCCGCCTTGCAGCGAGGCAAGCCACCAATATTCTTGCTGTTCCTGAATGACCGGCGGATAGCTTGTGAGCAAATTAACAAGCGCCGCAAGCCCCGTCAAGATCAAAGTTCTTTTTTTCACGTCCGCCCGAAAACCGGCAAGACCCCCCCGAAAGCCCGGCAAAAAGGCTCCCTCGTTTCCCGCGGTCGGTAGTGGGTTCACCGTCCAAGCTAGCAGACCGCCACACCCCTCGCAAGACCTTTTCCCCGTTTACCCCGCTTCCTCAAGCCACCTCCCTGCTTCTTGTGACTTTTTTGACGCTGCCCGGCCCGGCCCGGGCAAAAGGTCCGCAACCCGACCCCACCGGCCCCCTCCCGGGGAAGCCCACCCAGCCCTCCCCGCAGCCGCCTTGACGCAGACAACCTCCCCGACTATATTTTTCCGGCTACTTGACTCAAGGACCTTTCGAGAAACGGAAGACGGTGGGAATCCGTCGCAGTCGCGCTGCTGTATTCGGGGTCAGCCGGCCATCGTCCACTGGGGTTTCCCGGGAAGGACGCGGCCACAGGCCACGGTCTAACGACCAGCCCCGTAAGCCAGAAGACGCCTCGAAAACGGTCGGCATTCGGGCCTCGCGACATGGGCCGGAGTACCAGCGACGGGAACCGCTTTGGCGCGTCCTTCCGTGCTGCACCCGCGCCCGTTCCCCACCTTGGGAACGGGTCTTCTTTTTTCGCGCTCCCACCCCGATCCCGGGGCATGTCGACCTCCGCACCAAACGCCTTCGGGCATTTTAGGAGGATGGTACATGCTTACCCATTCCCTGGGCTTTCCCCGCATGGGGCCGGCCCGCGAACTCAAGACCGCGCTGGAAGGCTTTTTTGCCGGCAGCGTCTCCCCAGGCGAGCTCCACCGCACCGCCCAAGCCCTGCGCCTTGCCCACTGGGCCGTCCAGCGCGACGCAGGCATCGACCTCGTGCCGGTGGGCGATTTCTCGCTCTACGACCACATGCTCGACGCCGCCGTGCTCTTTGGCGTGGTGCCCCGGCGCTACGGCCAGACCGGCGGGCCGGTGGACCTCGATCGTTACTGCCGCATGGCCCGGGGCGGCCAGGACGCCCGGGGCGACGTCACGGCCCTTGAGATGACCAAGTGGTTTGACACCAACTACCACTACCTCGTCCCGGAATTTGAGCCCGACCAGACCTTTGCCCTGGCCGGCGACGCCATCCTCCGGCAGGCGGCCGAGGCCCGCACGGCCGGCTTTGCGGCCAAGGCCGTGCTGCCAGGTCCCGCCACCTTCCTGCTGCTTGGCTCCTGCGCCGGCGAACCCTTTGACCGGCTGACCCTGCTGCCCCGGCTCCTGCCGGCCTACTGCGACCTGCTGGCCCGGCTGGCCGAAACCTGTCCCTGGATCGAACTCGACGAGCCGGTCCTGTGCCAGGATCTGCCGGCCGATCTGCTCGCCCCCTTCCGCCGGACCTATGCCGCCCTGGCCGAGGCGGCCGGCCCGGCCAGACTGATGCTGGCCGCGCCCTTTGGCAGCATCGCCCACAATCTGGCCTTTACCCGGGACCTGCCCCTGGCCGCCCTGCATGTCGATCTGGTGCGCGACCCCACCCAGCTTGCCCTGGTGGCCAAGTCCCTGGCCCCGGACACCGCCCTGTCCCTGGGGCTGGTCGACGGCCGCAACATCTGGCGGGTGGACGCTGCCGCCGCCCTGGCCCGCATCGGGCTGGCCGCCAGCCATCTCGGGGCCGACCGGCTCATGCTCGCCCCGTCGTGCTCCCTGCTCCACTGTCCGGTCAATCTCGACGCCGAGACCGAACTTGACCCGGAAATCAAGTCGTGGATGGCCGTTGCCGTGCAGAAATGCCGCGAGGTGCGCCTGTTGGCCGACGCCGCCGCCCCGGGCGGCGCTGACCGTCCGGACGTGGCCGAGGCCCTGGCCGCCAACCGGGCCGCCTGGGAGTCGCGCCGCAAAAGCCCCCGGCTGGCCAACCCGGCCGTGCGCAGCCGCGTGGCCGACATCACCGTGGACATGTTCCACCGTCCGGCCCCCTATGCCGTCCGGGCCGGACAACAGCGGGCCGCTTTGGGTCTGCCCCTGCTGCCGACCACCACCATCGGCTCCTTCCCCCAGACCCCGGAAATCCGCCAGACCAGACGCCGCTTTCGCCAGGGGCAACTCGACGCCAGAGCCTACGACGCTTTTGTAAAGGCCGGCGTGGCCGACGCCATCGCCCGGCAGGAGGCGCTCGGGCTTGACGTGCTGGTCCACGGCGAACCGGAACGCAACGACATGGTGGAGTTTTTCGGGGAGATGCTCGACGGATTCTGCTTCACCCGAAACGGCTGGGTGCAAAGCTACGGCACGCGCTGCGTCAAGCCGCCGGTGATTTACGGCGACGTGTCCCGCCCCGGCCCCATGACCGTTGCCCTGGCCGTTTACGCCCAGTCACTCACGCCCAAACCGGTCAAGGGGATGCTGACCGGCCCGTCCACCATCCTGGCCTGGAGCTTTGTGCGCGACGACCAGCCGCGGGAAGTGACCCGCCGCCAGATCGCCCTGGCCATCCGCGACGAGGTGGCCGACCTCGAAGCCGCCGGCATCCGGGCCATCCAGATCGACGAACCGGGCCTGCGCGAGGGGCTGCCGCTTCGCCGGCGCGACTGGGAGGCCGCCCTGGCCCTGGCCGTGGATGATTTTCGCCTAAGCGCCGCCGTGGCCAAGGCCGAAACCCAAATCCATACCCACATGTGCTATGCCGATTTCGGCGACATCGTCCCGGCCATTGCCGCCATGGACGCCGACGTCTTGAGCATCGAGGCCAGCCGCAGCCGCATGGAGCCGCTTACCGCCTTTGCCCGGGACGGCTATCCCAACGAAATCGGTCCGGGGCTCTATGACATCCACAGCCCGCGCGTGCCCTCGGTGGCCGAGATGGCCGACCTGCTGACGCGGGCCGCTGCCGTCATCGACCCGACGCGCCTGTGGGCCAACCCGGACTGCGGGCTCAAAACCCGCACCTGGGACGAGGTGACCGCCGCCCTGGCCAATCTGGTCGAAGCGGCCCGGCAGGTGCGGGCCGGATTGCCGGCCCAAACCGGATGCAAAAAAACCGCTTGACAGGACAGGACGCGGACAAGTACCCGTATTGCCCATGCAAACCCTCCGTAATCTGACCTCCGGGTTCTACTTTTGGTTCTGGTTTAGCCACGCCCGTGGTCTGGGGGGGGTGCGGTCGAACTAGTCAACCGCAACGAGCCACTCCAGGGCCGCGGGCATCAAGCCGGCGGCCCTTTTTTATTATCATGTCGCCGGCGTCCGCAGCCGGGAGGGCCAAACCACAGGAGATCGCCATGCTGCTTGGAAAAGCCGTCCGCCTCGAACGCATTTTCAATCGCAACACCCATCGCGCCATCATCGTCCCCATGGACCATGGCGTGACTGTCGGCCCCATATCCGGGTTGATCGACATGCGCGACGCCGTCAACCAGGTGGCCGAAGGCGGCGCCAACGCCGTGCTCATGCACAAGGGCCTGCCCCGCTGTTCCCATCGCGGCCGCGGCCGCGACGTGGGCCTCATCATCCACCTGTCCGCCTCCACCAGCCTCTCGCCCTACCCCAACGCCAAGACCCTGGTCGGCACCGTCGAGGACGCCATCAAGCTCGGAGCCGATGCCGTGTCGCTGCACGTCAACCTCGGCGATGAGACCGAGCGCGACATGCTGGCCCACCTCGGCGAAACCACTTCCCGGGCGGCCGAATGGGGTATGCCGGTCCTGGCCATGGTCTACGCCCGAGGCCCCAAGGTCAAAAACGAGTACGACGCCGAAGTGGTGGCCCACTGCGCCCGGGTCGGCACGGAACTCGGGGCCGATGTGGTCAAGGTGCCCTACACCGGCGACATCGAATCCTTCTCCCGGGTGACCGATGCCTGCTGCATCCCGGTGGTCATTGCCGGCGGCGCCAAAATGGACAACGACCGCGATCTGCTGCAAATGGCCCACGATTCCATCCAGGCCGGCGGTTCGGGTCTGTCCATTGGCCGCAACATCTTCCAGCACGCCCAGCCGGCCCGCATGGTCCAGGCCCTGCACGGCATCGTCCACCTCGATTGGGAAGTGGATCAGGCCCTCGAACTTCTGAAGGATTAGGTCATGACCAAGGAAATATGGCTCAAGGTCGTTCCCTTCGACAAAAATATCGTCACCCTTGGCCTCGAATCCGGCGTGGACGGCTTCGTGGCCGAGGCAGCCGATGCCGACAGCATTCTGGCCCTGGGGCGCACCAAGGTGATGACGCCCGAGGAGTTCGAGCTGATCCCCATCTGCTGCAAGGACGACGAGGGAACGGCCATCGAATCGCTCAACGCGTGTCGGCCGACCTTCCTGGCCAAGGGTTGGGAGATCATTCCGGTGGAAAACATCCTGGCCTGCACCGAGGGCCTGGGGCTTGAGTGCGAAAGCCTGGACCGGGCGCGGCTGGCCGCCGGGGTCCTGGAGCGCGGGGCGGACAAGCTGCTCATCACCCCCGAAGCCGTGTGCGACCTCAAAACCATCGTCAACGAACTGAAACTCTCCCAGGGCACCATGGACCTCGCCACGGCCACCATCACCAAAATTGAACACGCAGGCCTTGGCCACCGGGTCTGCGTGGACACGACAAGCATCTTAAAGACCGGCGAGGGGATGCTCGTCGGCAATTCCTCGGCCTTCACCTTCCTGGTCAATGCCGAGACCGAGTCCAACCCCTACGTCGCGGCCCGGCCCTTTCGCATCAATGCCGGCGCGGTCCACGCCTACTGCCAGATGCCCGGCGACAAGACCCGCTATCTGGAAGAACTGGCCTCGGGTTCGGAAGTGCTCATCGTCTCGCACACCGGTGCCACCAAGACCGCCGTGGTCGGCCGGGTCAAAACCGAAATCCGGCCCATGCTGCTTATAACCGCCGAGGTCGCGGGCAAGGAAGGCAAGGTCTTCCTGCAAAACGCCGAGACCATCCGCGTGGTCACCCCCGAAGGCAAACCCGTCAGTGTCGTGACCCTGGCCGTTGGCGACCGGGTGCTGGTTGCCACCGACGTGGCCGGCCGCCACTTCGGCATGCGCATCGCCGAAGACATCAAGGAAGGATGATATGAACCCGGACAGCCCCGACACCATCGCGCCCCCGGGTTCCCTGGAAGAAGCCCTGCTGGAAATCCGCCACGGCATCGACTCCCTGGACAACGACATCCTGGCCTTGCTCAACAAACGCGCCGCCCTGAGCCTGGAGGTGGGGCGGCGCAAGGACGGCTGCGACAGCGCCATCTTCAAACCCTTCCGCGAACAGGAAGTCCTGGCCCGCCTCGTCGGAGCCAACCCCGGGCCCCTGCCCGCCGGCCATCTGCTGAGCATCTACCGCGAGATTTTATCCTCCTCCCGCCGGCTCCAGCGCCCCGAACGGGTGGGCTATCTCGGCCCCGAAGGCACGTTCTCCCACTTCGCCGCCATGGCCGCCCTGGGCCATTCCCCGGATTTCCTGCCCCAGACCACCATCGGCGACGTGTTTGCCGCCGTGGCCGGCAAGCAGGCCGACCTTGGCGTCGTGCCCCTGGAAAATTCGCTGCAAGGCACCATCGGCCAGAGCCTGGACAACTTCCAGCGCTACAACGTATTTATCCAGGCCGAAATCACCTGCCGCGTGAGCCACGCCCTGCTCTCCACGGCCACGAGCATCGAGACTATCGACACCGTCTACTCGCACCCCCAGCCCCTGGCCCAGTGCGCCGCCTGGCTCAAGACCCATCTGCCCAAGGCGAAGATCATCCCGACCGACTCCACGGCCGCGGCCGCAACCCGGCTGGCCGCCGAACCCAACGCCGCTTCCATCGGCCACCTGCGCCTGGCCGCCATGCACAACCTCAATGTCCTGGCCAGCCCCATCGAGGACCTGCCCGACAACTGGACGCGCTTTTTCATCATCGGCCCCGAAGACACCAAGCAGCAGACGCGCGACAAGACCTCGATCCTTTTCACCGTGCCCAACAAGCCCGGCGCGCTCTTTCAGGTGCTGTCGCATCTGGCCGGCGAAGGCATCAACCTGACCAAGCTCGAATCGCGGCCCATCCGGGGCGAAAAATGGCAGTACGTCTTTTTCGCCGACCTGCAATGCGACCTGACCCGCGAGGAATACAAGAAACTGCTGGCGACGCTGACCGAAAACACCCACAGTCTGCGTATCCTCGGCTGCTACCCGGCCGGCCCCCAGGTGGATCTGGCCGACGGCGTGACCGGGAAGACGGAAGAGTAAGAGAGAAGCGTAAGAAGAAGAGAAGAAATCCGGGGGGATCATCCCCCCGGACCCCCTGGATGGGAAAAATTTATGAAGGGGTTCATGCGAAAGGACGGATCACGCAGAGCGAACTTCGAAAGATTGAAGAGAGGACAAATCCAATAGAGGGTTTCCAAAGGGGTAGACCCCTTTGGCCGCCGGAGGCTCTCCCCCTGACCCGTATCGCCTAACCCACGAGGACCATATGCCGACCATTACCGCGCCGCCTTCAAAATCCGTGTCCCACCGGGCCGTCATCGCTGCCGCCCTGGCCGCCGGCACCAGCCGCGTCACCGGCCTGCTCGACAGCCAGGACATCCACCGCACCCGGGAGTGCATGGCCGCCATGGGCGCGGACATCCATCCCCAAAGCGACGGCTCCATCATCGTTTCCGGCACTGCCGGCCATCCCCAGGGCGGCGATCCCGAAACCGATGACGCCGTCATCCTCGACGTCGGCGAATCCGGCACCACCTGCCGCCTGCTGACGGCCGTCGCCGCCGCCGGCAAGGGCCTGTTTGAAATGCGCGGCCACGGCCGGATGCACGACCGGCCCATCGGCGAACTCATAAACGCCCTGCTCCCCCAGGGCCTGGAAGCCCTGTACCTGGCCAAATCCGGCTGCCCGCCCATGATGCTCGTCGGACGGGGCCTCACCGGCGGCACCACCCACATCAGCCTGGAAGACAGCTCCCAATACCTCTCCGGCCTGCTCCTGGCCGCACCGCTGGCCGCTGCACCGCTGACCATTGAAATTTCCGGCACCAAAACCGTGTCCTGGCCCTACGTCGCCATCACCCTCTCGACGCTTGACGATTTTTCCGTGCCCTTTGCCGTGGAAACCCGCACCGCCGACGGCTGGGCCGCCACGGACTGGCGCACCCTCACCGACGTCGTGCCCGGCCAGATCCGCTTCGTCATGCAGCCCGCCCGCTACCAGCCGCGCACCTATGCCGTGGAAGCCGACTGGTCGAGCGCGTCGTATTTCCTGGCCGCCGGGGCCATCGGCTCCGCCCCGGTCACCGTGGCCGGCCTGCGCCTGGATTCGCTGCAAGGCGACCGGGCCATCCGCGACATCCTGGCCCAGATGGGCGCGCGCATCGAAGCTTCCGAGGCCGGCCTCACCGTCCACCCGAGCGATCTGACCGGCCAGGAACTGGACATGGGCCGCTGCCCGGACCTCGTGCCCACCGTGGCCGCCGTCGCCTGCTTCGCCTCAGGCGAAACCGTCATCCGAAACGTGGCCCACCTGCGCCTCAAGGAATCAGATCGCATCGAGGCCGTGGCCGAAAACTGCACCCGGGCCGGCGCGGTCGTCACCACCCTGGCCGACGGGATGCGCATCCGGCCCCGGCCGCTTCGCACCGACCAGCGCGTGGAATTCTCCGCCTTCGACGACCACCGCCTGGCCATGTCCGCCGCCCTGTTCGAACTGGCCGGCATCGACGTGGTCCTGGATAACCCGGCCTGCGTCGCCAAATCGTTCCCGACCTTTTGGGAAAAATGGGAAGCCATTCGCCAAGCGAATGCAGAAGTCGAAGATTAGAGGAAGGCGAAAAGGCAGAATCGGGGCGCTGCCCCGAACCCCGCCGGGGGGATGATCCCCCCGGCCCCCCCCCGACAGGGGGGAGGTGGTTGGCATTGGGT